>CAIXLU010000716.1 GCA_903920315.1 uncultured Oscillochloris sp. | reverse complement strand
GCCCACCTGCCCTCGTTCATCCCGAACCTGTATCCACTGCCCATCGGTGGAGCGGCCAAGCAGAGCGACCGTCTCGCCCGCGTGGAGTTGGTCGAGGACGGCGGCCTGAAGCGCGGGGGCGGCCCGCACATTGCCTCCATTGAAGACAGCGGCGACCGGCTCCGCGCTCGGCGGGGCCAGCGTCGGCGGGGCCAGCACGAGCGTGGTTCCCATCAGCGTGGGGACGGGCTGGCTGGCCCGTGCGCCCACTGCCGCTGTCGCCTGCGACGAGGAGTCGCCAGTCGCAAACGCCCAGGTCACGAGGATGCAGTTGAGCAGGATGCCCGCGTAGACGATGGCCCCCGTGCGGCGACGGGTGGCCCGCACCCGTCGCGGGTCGGCGCGGAGCGCGGTGGCCCGTGCGATCTGCGCTGCCAGGATGTCGCCGTCCCACAGCTCAACGTGCTGGTCACGCACCTCGGCGTGGCCCTGCGTGGTGAAACCGCTGGTGGTTACGAGGATAGCCCGGTCTGCCTTTTGGATGTGCAGCGCCCCCACGAGATCGCGCACCATCGCGGGCGGCACGCGCTTGGTGTAGCGCTTACACTGCACCACGTAGCGCAAACCGTCATGCTGGCCCACCAAATCTACGCCCCGGTCGCCGCCGCCGCCCCGCCGCTGAAGCTCCGTCCACCCCAGGTCGGCCAGGAGCAACTGGACGCGCTCCTCAAATTGGGTGGGGGTGAGCGCCCGCAGTTCTTTGTGGCAGAGCTGCCGCCGGTACCATGTGCGGGCGAGACCCACGAGCGACCATGCCAAGAGCAGGATGGTGGAGAGCGCGAGGACGCTCAACGCAATCTTCCAGGGGCCGGGAAGCGCCTCTGCCCATTGGTATAGGGCGAGGATGCCGCCGAGGGCGACGATGATGACGATCCCGATGCCGCCTTCTTCTCCGGAACCCTTTGTTCTACGTCGTGCCATGCCGGAGTTCCTTGTTGTCGTCGCACAGTCACCCATGATGCCTGAAGGAAACGGCGAATTTTATGCGTCCGTCTCGCCTGCTGCTGCCCGTTCGCGCTGAATCACCGCCGCGAGCGGAGCCTGCACTGCCGGAAGATCACGCATCACCGTCTGCCAGAGGATGTCGAGATCGACCACATCATATTGGTGGATCAGGCGGTCGCGCATCCCTGCCATCAACCGCCAAGGTACGGCGGGAGCGCCTGCACGCACCGGCTCAGGAATGCGCTTGGCCGCTTCGCCCATCACCTCCAGGGCGCGTGTCACCGCGTAGACCGTCTTCAGATCGGCCTTGAAGCTCACCGCATCCATGCCCTGAACAAAGGCGATGGCGCTATCGAGCGCGGCGGCAATATCGTCGAGGTAGTCCAGATAGGTGCGTTGACTCATATCATCACCACTTCGCTCAGAATACGGGTGGCAATACGCGGGCGTAGCGCCGTCTTCACCGCCAGATCGACTGTGATCTGGAGCAAGGCGCTAAGATCGTCTTCCAGCGCAACGAGCGTGAAGAGGCTCGGCGTTTCGCTGAACGCCACCAGCACATCCAGGTCGCTCTCTGGGCGCTGCTCGTTGCGGACATACGAGCCAAAGACGCCCAGTTCGGCGATGTGATAGCGGGCGGTCAGATCGGCACGGTGCGTGCGTAAGCGATCAATATAGGTATTCACCGGCCACGCTTGCGGCGGTGTGGTTCGCGTCACAATGGTCATTCCAATCCTCCTTACGGCGCTTTCACCGCGAGCGCCGCGTCAAGTGCGTCCGAATCATGGCGAAAGACCAGCGACCTTTGACCCGATCACGCCGATAGCGATCATCACCACGAGTTACGGCACGGCCATACTCATCACCGAGAGCGTGTCTGAGCCATACGGGACATCTGGCGGGGCAAATTGCATGCTGACCGGGAAGCCGGTACGGTTGTCCGTGAACACGCAGGTGTGGCTGCGCGATTGGTTGGTGGCGATGACCGCTCGGGAAAATGCAAGATAGCTAAGATCTGGGAGCGCATGGAGGCGTGCGTATGCGTAGCATTCTTTGGCCTGAATTTGCTGCGCATAGACGGCTCCCCCAACCGTTGCGGCAATCAATCCGGCTACTTGGGCCAGCAGCACAACGAACATGGAGAGACAACCCTTTTTCATCGCTTCCCTCCTCCGTCATTGATCAAATACCCCTACGCCTCGGGATCATCATCCTCGGGAGTCTCAACGTTAGTGTCGTACCGCTCCACCAGCACCTCGTGGAAACCGCATCCGTTGGCGCGGTTCATGATCTGCTTGCAGCGATCCTGGAACCGATCCTGGAGCTGATGATCGGCGATGTGTTTGATCACATCAGCGTACATACGCGCTATACTGGTGGAAAGTGCCATACTGTCATTGCCGTAGGATCGCATGTAGGCCACGACCGTCTCGACATAGTGGAGCATGATCTCGGCGACGCTCTCGGGTGAAGCGGCGAGCTGCTGGTAGTCCAACACTGCGCGACGCGCAACGGCAATGCGGCCCTCGCCGGGCCGGAGTCCTGGCGGGAAGAACTCTTTGGTGATGATCGCCTGGTAGCGGTCGAGCAACGCTTGGCTATAGGTACCCTGTATCCGCACGGTGTAGAACTCTTTCACCGCCTCGTACTGGGTGTAGAGGGTGACGATCTCCGCGATCAGCTCCGGCGGCGACTTAGCGGCGAGGTGCTGCCGAAGCTGGCGAATCGATGGTTTCTTGGACATCGTGGTTGTCCTTCCTCAGCGCAAGGTGTCAGTAGATAGTGCGATCCATCCGGCGGGCGGGTCATCGAAACGTGTATCGTGGTCGCATTGCCTACCCCTTGCCCTGCTCCGCCCGCAGCGTTGTGATCTCGGCGCTCATTGCTCACCTCGAAACGCATCCGCCCTCCGAAGAATCATCCGTGGGCCATCGCCCTCGGCCATGTTCTCAAACTAGGACTGCACCTCAGCGAATTGCTCGGCGGGGGTCAGATCCTCGTCTTCTACTTCCCACCCTTGGGCTTTCACCCACGCGACCGCTGCGGCATGAAGCGTGCGCTCGTCCGGGTCTGCCTGCTGCCATTGAATCTCGATGTCATCGTTGATCTCGAAGATCGTCAGGAAGTACATGGCTTCCTCCTTTATTCCATCACAAACAGAGGCCCGCCCGCATGGAGCGCACTCGCCAGATCGTCAAACGATGTAGGTTTGAGCTGCGCGAATACCTTGTCGGGTACTTTGAGGTAGCGCCACGTCACCCCCGTCAGCGTGCTTATGTCCACACACCACTGCGTGGCGCGGGCGTCCTTGCGGGCCACATCCGCATCCTCACGGCCCTTCGTTTCAAGCAGCCAATGTGCGTCTAAACAAGTCAAACTGGCGCTGGCGATCCTGGGCGCTCTCGTTGACCGTCTCAACGGTCTGGAAGGGCAGTTCGACGCGGAGCGGGGATTTCTTCGTACCATCGGCGTTGTACTTGCCGTCCCAGGTTAGCTCAGTGGGCATAGTGGCCTCGTTGGGTTATGCAGAATTGCTCCTACCTTGTCAGGGAATCGTGGAAATGTTAGAATGACTTTTCCGCGTCGCACCGCCGTACAAACGACTATCTCTCGCAGAACCCACTCCGCGCTTGCAGGCAGAACGAGTGGGTTTTGTGTATGCTCTTCGGAGTATAGCATAGCCATCTGCGTCTGGTGTCACAGGTGACATGAGGGAATGGGTACGTGCATCAGATCTCCTTGCACGCACCGCTATACTCACAGCGGGACTGCTTCGCCGCGATGAACGAAAGCGCACACGACATGACCGAGCGTATCCCCTGTACGACGATACAGGAGTGGCTGACCTCCGCTGATCTCGCGCAGAATCCCCCCCGCCGCTGCTCGTGGATCACGTCTCGGGCTGCGCCCGCTGCCGTGGTGTCCTGCTGCTGATCGTCGTTGACCTGCGGGATACGCCGCTGCGAAGAATGCGGCCCGCTTGAGCATAAGATCAAGCACGACATCGGTATCAATCAGCACACGCATCATGAGTGCTTCTCCATCAACTGCTCAAAGCGGATACGCTCAACATCCTCGTCGGTCAGTTCCTCCCCCGTCTTGATAATCCCCAGTAACCGCTCCGCTGATCCTTGTGTATCATGAACATCTAGATCCTCGCGCAGCGAGCGGCTCACTGCCTCCAGCAGCAGCAGTTGTTCACGGGTTGTAAGCCGAGGAATCTCTGTTAACATCTCTTGCAGCGTCATACACTCCTCCTTAATTCCCCACATTGTACCCACGCACCATCCCACACGCTTCCCGCTTTGCGCTCTACCACTTTATAGAAATAGCCCGTAAAAACCAGGAGCTTTAGCCTTGGGAGCCGTCACCTGGGAAGCATAGGGGGCGCGTACAAGCTCTGACATGATCACCTCATTATCGCCGCCGTCGCCGCCGCCTCGGTGCGGGGTGTCCCGCTGCCCCCGCCAGAGGATACCACGAAAGATCGCGGTGATCAGTTTTGCGAAGACCCGCTCAACCGCATCAGGACGGGAAGAATCGACCAAATGGCGCGATTTCACACGCATCTTTGCCCTCCCCCTTTGTCCCCTATCCCGGCAGGAGCCGCAGGTACTCGCCGTCAATCATGCACTGGAAGTACGTGACGACGGTGAGCGCCATGCTGCGGTCGCGCAGTAGCACGCCCATCTCGATGTTCCGCTCGCTGGCCGCCTCGGTCAGGTTGGCCGAGGTGATGAAGAGCGCCTCGTCGTCCACGACGACGGCCTTGGCGTGCAGCACCGCCGTGCCGCCCGGTTGGCTCGTGGGATCGTCACTCCCCAACGAGCGCGGGTCGTAGTAGACACGCGGGCGGCGGTGCCCCGGCCATGCCTTGCTCCAGAAGGTGTGGGCAAAGGCACTGACAAGGTACTCGCCTTTGGTGGTATCGCCCCACGGGCGCTGGATATTGAGCAGCAGGTTGACCGATAGGTCTGGTCGCTGCGCCATGCGCTGCGCCAGCGTCTCAAAAACCTTCGGCCCGTTGTGGTAGACAAAGCTGCTCACCCACACGCTGCGCTCGGCGGAACCGAAAAGCTCATCGAAGACGTGGCGTGTGTCGCGGGCGAAGATGCCCGGCACATGCAGGCCGGAAAGGACGAGATCGGGCGGGCGCTGCCGTTCTGTAACGCGAGCCAGCGCCCGGAGCGCCGCCGCCGCCCCACGTGCGCTCATGCCCAGATCGTGCAGTTCGTGGAGTGCGCCCGCCAGCGCATGGGCATCGGGGATGTGGCCGAGCATCACACGCAGCCCGATGGCACTGGTCGTGAGATCGAGATAGCCGCCCTCCAGCGCCGCAATCAGCGCGGCCCGTGTCGGAGATGGCAGATCGAGCAGGGTGTCGTTCATAGCGCGTTCCCAAAGAAGGCCGAATCCTCCTGGCCCAGCACCGGGACGACCAGCGCCCGATCCAGGTAGTCGTTGCGCATCTCGCACGAGGACTCGCCGACCAGCGCACAGCCGTGACAAGCGGCCCCGAGCAGCCAGCGCCCTTCGAGCGGGTCATCGGCGGTGTGCTGGGCGCAGATCGGGTCGTTGGAGCAGAGCATCGCCGTGCGTAGCGCATCGTCGAGATGATCCTCCATCGCTCGCGCTTGCTGCACCAGTCCGCCGAGTGTGCCACCCGAGTCCGGGCTGCCGGTGTAGAGCAGGATGCCGTAGCGATGCCCCGCCACGTCCGCGTAGATGCGCTCGCGGATGGCGCTCATGGGATAACCGCAGCGCAGCGCCAGCGACTGGAGCAGCATGTGAGAGAGGGTGTGCAGCAGGATGTAGTGTCCACCGGGGAAGTCCCGTTGGATGGTACGCTTCTCTTGCCATTGGTCGTGGCCCCCGCTGAGGGCGATAATGCGCTGCTGCACGGCGGGCCGGGCGAACCATGTATCTACGGCGGATGCGTGCAACTGGATGAAAATACCCTCGCCCCGATTCTCGACCGCTGGGAACCACGTTGGCTCACGCGCAATCGGCGCACGTTCGACATCCTGCTCGTACTCGCCGTTGATGTCGGCGGCGATGGCCTCGAAGCGCGTGAATCCCACCAGCGCCATCACCTCGCGCAGGCGGTGGAGTTGGATGATCGCCGCAATGCCCGCGCTGCTCTCATGATGTCGCCAGACGGCATCGGGTAGCCGTCGCGCATGGAAGTCCTCATTCAATGGCACATCGTCGCCGTAGCCTTCCGGCGCAGCCAGGATCGCGTCAAGCTCGACATACTTGAGTGGCTTTTCCGGTGCCAGCACGCCGCTCTTTCTGCGGGCAATGGAGGCCAGTACATCTTCATCGCTGAACTGATCCAGGCGACCGGCAACTGCGGGATGGCTTTTCATCGCCGTGAGGACAGCGACGTTCTCGACGACCAGGAGATAATTCCACACCTCTCCGACCACCGTGTCTATCGTGCTGTCGTGTTCGGGCAGCGAGAGAACCGTCAGCACCTGCGGGAAGTAGGCGTTGGATGCCGTGCGGATGAGCAGGCGTGCCTGCTCGTTACACGTTTCACCGCTGTAGGGGCCGAGCCAGGGCCGTCGTCCACTGCATAAGCCCAGTGGCTTCAACGTGCGCTCCGACGCCTCGATCATGCTGCGCTGTTTGCCACACTCGCAGCGCACCACGAGATCGCCCAGGTCGCCGCTCGTGCCGCGCTCATCCAGCCAGAGCTGCCGTCGGCAGTTCGTCGCGCCGTGCAGAAAAAAGCGCCAGTTGAGGTCGTCCACATGGCCGTGCGAACACGCGGCCACGAAGCGGGTGGCAACCACCGGCTTGCCCTCGAAGCAGCCTTTGGTGAGGGTGATGCGTTGCACCAGACGCCGCGAGCGGATCTGCTCTCCCGGCGCGATCTCTTCCTGAACGACGAACCACTCCGGGAAGCGGTAGACGCCGATGCCGATGGGCGCGGCATTGGGCGCGTCGTCGCTCGCAGGGGGCGCGTAGAGTTTCGGCATCACCACGCCGGTCATGTGCTGGAGTGTGCGCGAAAGCCGGGCCTCGACGATTTCCTCAAGTTTGCTCGTGTGCGGCCAGGCGTCCAGCCCGCCGATGATCGCCGAGTGGCGCGGCAGGTCGAAGAGGGCACCCGGCCCGTAGGTGGTCAGGAGTTGGCCGCGACGGAGTTGGCCGTGTGCTTTGGTCATGAAGTTCCCTGTAGATTTTAGATTGCAGATTGCAGATTGCAGATTTTCCGCAACAGGACGGTTATCGGTTATCGGTTATCGGCTATCGGTTATCGGCTATCGGCTATCGGCTATCGGCTATCGGCTATCGGCTATCGGCTATCGGCTATCGGCTATCGGCTATCG
>CAIXLU010000715.1 GCA_903920315.1 uncultured Oscillochloris sp. | reverse complement strand
TCCTCTCATTGTTGGTGGCTTTTGCCACCAACAATGAGAAAATCCGGGCTATTATGAAGGTCGTCATCCTCTCAAAAGCCCTGGTGGCCGGCGCGTACCAGCGCAAATTGGAAGAGATCGCCCGCCTCGGCGTAGATCTGATTGCCCTAGTGCCACCGAGTTGGCGCGAGCCACGGGTGGGTGAGCAACGCCTGGAGCGCCGCTTCACGGCGGGCTACCGCCTCGAAGCCCTGCCCATCGCCCTGAACGGGCGGCACCACCTCCACTTCTACCCGGCCATCGGTTCCGCCCTGCGCCGCCTGCGCCCCGATGTCCTGCACATTGACGAAGAGAGCTTTAACCTAGCCACCTTCCTGGCCATGCGCGCTGGGCTGGCTGTGGGCGCACGCTGCTGCTTCTACAACTGGGCCAACATTGATCGGCGCTACCCGCCGCCCTTCAGCTTTTTTGAGCAGCATAGCTTCCGTCACGCCGCCCACGCCATCGCCGGCAACCAGGATGCCGCCGCGATCATCCGTCGCCACGGCTACCGGGGGCCGGTTACGGTCATCCCGCAGTTCGGCGTGGATCCGGAGATGTTTGCACTAAAGGAGGCAGGAGGAGGGAGGAGGGATGAAGGAGGAGGGATGAGGGATGAAGGAGGAGGGATGAAGGATGAAGGTTCGTTTCGACCCTCCTCCCTCCTCCCTCATCCCTCATCCCTCATCCTTCATCCCTCATCCTTCACCATCGGCTACCTCGGTCGTCTGGTGCCCGAGAAGGGCATCCTCGATCTCGTCGAGGCCATGTGCGGCCTGCCTGATCACATCCGGCTGCGCCTGATCGGCGATGGCGTGCTAGGACAGGCAATCACAATTCTTGCCAAAACCCTCGGGGTGGACGCCCGTGTCGAGCTGTGTCCCGCTGTCGGCAGCACCGAGGTGCCCGTCGCCCTGGCCGGACTCGATCTGCTCGTCCTGCCCTCGCGCACCACCCCCAACTGGAAAGAGCAGTTCGGTCGGGTGCTGATCGAGGCCATGAGCTGCGGCGTGCCCGTCCTCGGCTCCAGTTCAGGCGAGATCCCGCACGTCATCGGCGATGCCGGCATGATCTTCCCCGAAGGTGATACGCTCGCCCTGCGCCAGGAGATCGCCCGCATCGCCACAAACCCGGCCCTGCACGCCGATCTCGCCCGTCGGGGGCGCGCCCGCATTCTGGCCGAGTTCACTCAGGCCGCCATCGCCCGCCGCCATGTCGAGGTTTATGCCGCCATGCTTGGGCAATGAATCCACCGCTTATCAACACTTTTCCACAGGTTATCCACATAAAAGAAAGTTTCAGGTGCCAGGTTTCAGGTTTACGGGATAATGAATGCCTCAACGAGATCACGGCCACAGAAAGACGCAGAAGGACACAGAAAAATATTTCTGTGTCCTTCTGTGTCTTTCTGTGGCCGTGATCAGTAAGCTCTGGCGAAGATCACCTGCTGAGTCGTCTCTTTGCCGGTATAGACGCAGGTTCCGGCTGTGCCGGGCTGATCGAGCGGAATACAGCGGATGGTCGCCCGCGTCTCGTCCTGGATGCGCTTCTCGTCGTCAGGGCTGCCCGCCCAGTAGGCGCGGGCGAATCCACGCTCGATCTGGACCTTCAGTTCATCGTAGGTCGTCACATCGGCGGTGTGTTCCTCGCGGAAGCGCAGGGCGCGGGCGAAGAGCCCCTGCTGGATCTCCTCCAGCAGAGCCAGGATACGTGCGGTAAGACCCTCTTGGGGCACAAAACTCTTACCCTCGCGTCCAGGCACATCGCGGCGGGCAATGGCCACGCTGCCCTTCTCCACATCCTTCGGGCCAACCTCAATCCGCACCGGCACGCCCTTCATCTCCCACTCGTTGTACTTGAAACCGGGCGACAGGTTGTCGCGGTTGTCTACCTTAAAGCGCAGGGTGCCCTTCCAGCCTGCGGTAATGGTGGCGACCGTCGCCAGCACCTTCTCGCGCTCGGCGTCATTCTTGTAGATCGGCACCACCACCACCTGAGTGGGCGCAAGGCGCGGCGGCAGCACCAGACCCTCATCATCCGAGTGGGTCATGATCAGCGCCCCTATCAGGCGCGTACTCACGCCCCAGCTCGTCGTCCAGACATGCTGGACGGTGTTGGCCTGGTCGGTGAAGGTGATGTCGAACGCCTTGGCGAAGTTCTGGCCGAGGTTGTGGGATGTGCCAGCCTGGAGGGCGCGGCCATCCTGCATCATGGCCTCAATACAGTAAGAGCGTAGGGCGCCGGGGAACTTCTCGTTCTCGGTTTTCAGCCCACGAATCACCGGCATCGCCATCACCTGCTCGGCGAAGTCGGCATAAACGTTATACAGAATATTCAGAGTTTCCGCTTCAGCATCGGCTTCCGTCGCGTGTGCTGTATGACCTTCGCTCCAGAGGAACTCGGATGTGCGCAAGAATGGGCGGGTGCGCATCTCCCAGCGCATCACATTACACCACTGATTGTAGAGCAGGGGCAGGTCACGGTAGGAGCGGATCCACTTGCTGTAGAAGTAGCCGATGATCGTCTCGCTGGTGGGACGAATCACGTAAGGCTCGGCTAGTTCTTCGCCACCGGCACGGGTGACTTCGGCTACCTCGGGAGCAAATCCCTCCACATGCTCAGCCTCTTTCATAATAAAGCTTTTGGGGATGAGCAATGGAAAATAAACATTCTGGTGACCAGTCTCTTTGATCCGGTCGTCGAGTTCGCGCTGCATCATCTCCCAGACAGCGTAGCCTGTTGCCTTAAAGACAATACAACCGCGCACAACCTCGGCCACCTCAGCTAGGTCGGCCTCACGGACAATATCGAGATACCACTGGTTGTAGTCCTTCGCTCTGGTGGTGATTACGTCCTTGGGCATGGTGACTCCTGGGATAATTGCCGATTGCACATGAAAACCGGCGCCTGCGGCACCTGCTCCGGGCATTATACATGAGGGACGAAGCATCGCCGCTGGATGCATGCGGGTATCGGTGTGGCATCCGGTAGCGATGCTTCGTCCCTACAGTAATTTCCTACGCATCAACTCACTGGGGAAGACAATCCGGTCGAGGAAGGGCGGTGTGCGCGAGACGGACTCGTAGCCGAGGCGGACATAGAGGCGACGGGCGGTATCGTTGCCGACGACAACGCGCAGCAGGGCGGCGCGAGCACCAGAGTGGCGGGCCTCGTCCTCGATCTGGCCCATCATCGCTGCGCCGACGCCGCGCCCGCGAGCGGTGGAGTCTACCACGACGCTGGAGATGTAGCTCTCGTGGTTGGCGAGGTTGACCTCGGAGATCAGTGAGGCGCGCAGGGCGCTGAGGATCAAGCGCAGGGTATCGCTAATGCCAATGGTGGCGATGGCCGTGCTGAAGGTGCCGGACGGCAGATGATCCTCGGCGGAATGGGAGGGCATGCGTAGGCTGGCGCTACCCACAATCTGACCGTTAGCGACAGCCACGTAGCGCCCGCCGATGCTGCGGGCGATTTCGTAGGCAACGATGTGCTGGAATAGCCGCACCTGCTTCTCGGCTGGGCCGCGCAGTATATTGGGTACCTCGGTTCGATAGAGCTGCACGAGCAAATCGGCAATGATCTCGGCGTCATCAGGGGCTGCCGGTCGCAGGGTGATTGTGTCAGCTATCATCAGTCTCGCACAATTGCAGATTGCAGATTGCAGATTGCAGATTGTAGAAAATCTACAATCTGCAATCTGCAATCTGCAATCTAATGCTTGTAAGTGGCCAGAACAACACCGGACTCGACGGTGGTGCCCTCCTGGAAGAGGACTTCGTCGAGGGTACCCGCGTGGGGCGCGGTGATCTCGTTCTCCATCTTCATCGCCTCGATGATGAAGAGAACCTGTCCGGCCTCGACAACCTGGCCTGGCGTGGCCCGCACCGCCGCCAGCCGCCCCTGAATCGGGCTGGTTACGCCGTCTACCTTGGAGGCTACGTGGGTGGCGCGCTTGCCGGGGGCGCGCTTGCCGGGGGCAGAAGTTGCAACGACAGCAGGTTGCCCGCCGCCGGAGGGCAGGTCGCCGAAGAGCTTCACCCCAAAACGCTTGCCGTTCACCTCAACGGTGATGCTGCGCGGCTCAACAGCCTCCTCTGACGAGGTTGGATCAGCCGGGGGCACGGTGTAGGCGCGGGTGGCGTCGAGCAACTCGGGGTGCTGGCCGATAAAGTTGACGCTGATATGTCCGTCGGTGAAGACGGGATGATCCATCGCGGCGCGGTGGAAGGGGATGGTGGTCGTCACCCCGCCAATCTCGTAATCGGCCAGGGCGCGGCGCATGCGGCCAATCGCATCGGTGCGGGTCTCTCCCCAGGCTATCAGCTTCGCCAGGAGCGAGTCGTAGAATTGCGGGATGCGGTAATTAGCACGCACGCCGCTCTCCACCCGCACGCCAAAGCCGACCGGCTCGTGGTAACTGCCCACCGTACCGAGGGCAGGGCGGAAGTTCGCCAGAGGATCCTCGGCGTTGATCCGGCACTCAATCGCGTGGCCGCGTGGCGTCATATCGGCCTGATTCAGCCAAAGAACCTCGCCCTGAGCAACACGGATCTGGCCCTTGACCAGATCAACGCCATAAACCATCTCGGTGACGGTATGCTCAACCTGGATGCGTGTGTTCATCTCCAGGAAGTAGTAGTGCCCGTCTTCAAAGAGAAATTCCAGGGTACCCGCGCCCACGTAGCCCACCGAGGTGGCCAAACGCACGGCGGCACCGCACATCTCGGCCCGTAGCTGCGCGGTGAGGGCCGGCGAGGGAGTTTCCTCGATCAGCTTCTGGTGACGTCGCTGTATCGAGCAATCGCGCTCGCCTATGGCCACCGCGTTGCCGTGCATGTCGGCGAGGATCTGGATCTCGATGTGGCGCGGGTTAGTGAGATACTTCTCAACGTAGAGGTCGGTGTTTTTAAAGGCGGTCTCGGCCTCGCGACGGGCGCTGGCGAAGGCGTCGGCAATCTCGCCGGGGACGTTCACCACGCGCAGGCCGCGCCCGCCACCGCCGCCGACCGCCTTGATCGCAATCGGGTAGCCGTAGGCATCGCCCAGGCGGCGGATCTCATCCAGCGAGTCGAGTGGTTCCAGGGTGCCGGGAACCAGCGGCACCCCGGCCACGGTGGCCTCACGGCGGGCAGCCGTTTTGCCTCCCATACGCTCCATCGCCTCGGGAGGCGGGCCGATAAAGGTCATTCCAGCGGCGGCCACGGCACGGGCGAAGTCGGCATTCTCGGCCAGAAAGCCGTAGCCGGGGTGGATAGCGCCAGCGCCAGCTTGGAGGGCCACCTCAACAATGCGCGGGATGCTCAGGTAGCTCTCGGATGAAGGGGCCGGCCCAAGCAAATAGGCGGCATCGGCGTAGGCTACGTGGGGAGCCTCGCGGTCGGCCTCCGAATAAACAGCGACACAGCGCAGGCCTAACTCTTTGCAGGCGCGCATCACACGCAGGGCGATCTCGCCGCGATTTGCAATCAGTACGGTGTCGAACATAGCGACCTTGCTACTTTCTCAATGTGACAGAAACAGGGAAGGATGGACGAGGTCAAGCCTTAGAATAGCGCGTTGAGATACATCAACGCTCATTCTGGCGTGAAGGCCAGGATATCAATCCGCGAGCGCTGTAGCTCCACCCAGTCGCCGGGAACCACCCGCTCGGCACCAATGGCGGCGGTCATATTCTCGGCGGTAACGGTGGTGCGCAGCCCAACCATGCCGATGCCCGCATCAATAATCATCTCGGTGTAGAGCGTCCGATAGGGCAGATGTTCACCGCCCGGCTCCCAGGTCGCCACGGTGACGACCTGCCCGTAGAGTGTGGGTGTGAGACTGGCCTGTCTGGTTGTCCAGCCATCCTCTGGTTCTATGCCGATGCGAGAGAGGGGCGACTGGACGCGCAGGGCGCTGAGGGCGAAAACCAATCGGGCCACTCCGGTCCGCCCAACATCGCTTTCTGCAATCAGGTGGTGCCGATCAACGACGCCGAGACGCAGCCCCTCGGGGGTAATCGTGTCGGGCGCGGGTGGTGTGGTTGGACGCAGCACGATCAGCGGCAGGTAGCGCCGCCCGTCCGGGTGCAAGGCACCGGGCACAAATCGCTCGAAGACACAGGAGACAGCGATTATGTTGATCAGTGGGAATCGCACATTGAGCGTTCTTCCGGTCATCTCATCACCCCAGAACTATGTACGGAGAGGAG
>CAIXLU010000714.1 GCA_903920315.1 uncultured Oscillochloris sp. | reverse complement strand
GCCAAGTTGCTCTGTGCGGTGTTCGACCCCACCGCCGGCCAACTCAGCGTTGATGGGCTGGCCTATCAGCCCGACACGGTGTGGGAGGTGCGCCGACGGGTTGGTATGGTGTTCCAGCGCCCCGATGACCAGATCGTCGCCAATACCGTCATTGATGACGTGGCGTTTGGGCCGGAGAACCTGGGCCTGCCACGAACCGACATTGAACGGCGTGTCGCCGATGCCCTGGATCTGCTGGGCCTCACGGCGCTGGGGCAGACTCCGGTCAGCGAGCTGTCGGCTGGCGAGAAACAGCGGCTGGCAATTGCGGGTGTCCTGGCGATGCAACCGGCCTACCTGATCCTCGACGAGCCAACCACGATGCTTGCGCCGCGCCGCGCCCGCCAGTTGATTGAACTGCTGCACGACCTACGCACGCGGCTGGGTACCGCGATTGTGCATATTACCCACTTTATCTCCGAGGTGGTTGGCTTCGACCGGGTGATTGTGCTTGACGGCGGGCGGGTGCTGCTTGAGGGTACGCCACGCGAGATCTTCGCCCACGCCGACACGCTTGAGTCGGTTGGTCTGGCGGTGCCCCGTGTGACGGCACTGGCCCGCAGGCTCCAGGCGCACGGCGTCAATCTCCCCGACGTGGTGCTGACGGCCAACGAGCTTGCGACGGCGCTCGCGGCCCATGCACTGCCCCCATCTGCCGAGACGCTGACCCTGCCGCCTGTGATCACGGCGACTGAGCCAACCTCCGCCCCACTGCTTGAGACGCGCAACCTGCGCTTCACCTACCTCGACGGCACGCCGCTGGCTCGTCCCGCGCTGCGCGGCGTGAGCTGCCGCCTGTTCCCCGGCGAGACGCTGGCGGTGATCGGTGGCACCCAGGCGGGCAAGAGTACGCTGATCGAGTTCTTCAATGGGCTGCGCCGTGCGCCCATCGGTACGGTCTTCTTCGAGGGACGCGACGTGGCCGCACCGGGGTTCGCGCTCACGAAGCTGCGCGAGGCGGTCGGGATCGTCTTTCAGCAACCCGAGGCCCAACTGTTTGAGGATACCGTCGGCAAGGATGTTTCGTATGTGCCGCGCCGCAAGAAGCTGGCACCGGCGGTTTCGCGAGCGCTGGTGGCCCGCGCCCTCAGCGATGTGGGCCTGGACTACGAGACCTTTCGGCTGCGCTATGTTTATGCTCTGAGCGGCGGGCAGAAGCGACGGGTCGCGCTGGCCGGCGTACTCGCAGCCCAGCCCCGCGTCCTGATCCTCGACGAGCCGGTCGCGGGCCTTGACCCGCGTGGACGGGGCGAACTGGTGGCGCTGATCCGTGATCTTACGCGTCGGCTGGGGCTAACGGTGGTACTGGTAGGCAACGCCCTTGATGACCTGATCACGCTGGCGGATCGGGTGCTGGTACTCCACGAGGGCCGCGTGGCCCTTGAAGGGCCGCCGCGTGCGCTGCTGCACCATGCCGATCAGCTCACCGCCCTCGGGCTGGAGCTTGGCGAATCGGCAGGGATCGCCCTGGCGCTCCGCACGGTCTGCCCCGATTTGCCGACCGATGTCCTCGACCTTGATGAACTGGAGTCTGCGCTGCTTCCGCGCCTGCGCCTTCCATCCGACGAACGGGAGCCCGCGCAGCTTGCTATCGCCCAGGAGCGTGTGTATGAGCTTTGAAATCTCGCGCTCAGTTACCTTCGGCCAGTACCTCAACCTCGACTCGCCTCTACACCGGCTGGACCCGCGCACCAAGCTGCTGAGCGTCGCCACACTGATGACGGCGCTGATGATCTGTCGTACCCCCGGCGGGCTGGCAGTGGGCCTGCTGGCGGCAATGATTATCCAGATCGCGGGCCGTATCCCGCTTGGCTATACGCTCCGTGGGCTGCGCCTGCTGATCATCACCATGCTCTTTCTGTTCGTCTTCCAGTCGCTCTTCTATCAGGCACTGCCGGAGGAGACTATCTGGCACTGGTGGCTCCTGTCGTTCTCATGGGCGGGCGTACTCCAGGGCAGCTTGATGGTCGTGCGCGTCGTATTGCTCTACCAACTGACGACGACGCTGATGTTCACCACGACCCTGATGGATCTCGCCGACGGCGTTGAGATCATGCTTAAGCCGCTCATCCGCGTAGGCATGCCCGTGAACGAGATCGTGATGACCCTGGTGGTGGCACTGAAGTTTGTGCCGGTGCTGATTGGAGATCTGGAGCAGATGATCAAGGCCCAGGTGTCGCGTGGCGCCGCCTTCGACCAGGGGAACCTGCTGGCGCGGGCGCGCACCGTCGGTGCAACGCTGGTGCCGCTGTGCATCAACGCGCTCGCTCGCGCCGAGGTGCTGACGGCGGCCATGCACGCCCGCTGCTACCGGGGCGGGCAGGGGCGCACCAAGCGGCGCATGCTGACCTTTCACCTGGCCGATGGAATCGCCCTGGGCGTGGCACTCGCACTGGCTGTCGGCGCGATCTGGCTGAGCCGGGGACTGAACGTGTAGCAAACGGAGACCACCATGAGTACCCTCGCGCTCATGCCGTCGCCGGCGGATCTTGCTCCGCTGAGCCGCAGAGTCACCCTGGAACACGGTCTGCACGTCCCTTACTACGAGACTGGCAACCCCGCCGCACCTACCCTCGTACGCATTACCGTAAAAGTCACGCTGTCCGGCACCGCCCGCCGTCGGGCTGAAGCCCTCGGCTAGATTCAACGAAGCCCGCTGAAGCGGGCTATATGAGCCCGCTTCAGCG
>CAIXLU010000713.1 GCA_903920315.1 uncultured Oscillochloris sp. | reverse complement strand
CGACCTCCTGCTCGCGTCCCCGCAACAGTCAGGTGCCTCCTTACGTCGTAGCGTGCAGAACGAACGATACAGCGTCCCGA
This sequence comes from uncultured Oscillochloris sp., assembly GCA_903920315.1. Lineage (GTDB taxonomy): Bacteria > Chloroflexota > Chloroflexia > Chloroflexales > Chloroflexaceae > Oscillochloris. The sequence continues at coordinate 4,504 of CAIXLU010000713.1, read as the reverse complement.
CTTACATACGGAGGACAAAGATAATGACCACCACGCTTCAGCGCTCGCGCAGCGACAAGATGATCGCCGGTGTCGCCGCTGGTCTTGCCCAGTACTTCGGCAGTGATGTCACCATTGTGCGACTAGCACTCGTGCTGTTGTTCCTACTGACGCACGGCGTCGCTCTGCCGATTTACATCATCCTCTGGATCGTGATGCCGCAGGAACCCGCCCCCGCGCCGCGCTACGACCCGTATACGGGACAGCCGCTCGGCCAGTAGTCGCTGTCCGAGATAAAGTACCGCAACGCGGAGCCATCTGGCTCCGCGTTGCGGTTGTCTCCCCAGATTGCCCCCGCAGAGTTGTTGCAACGTCACGCGCCCAGCCCGTAAACGGGCGGGCTTATCAATGGCGAAGGCCACGGAAGCGACCGCAGGCAGGCCGCTTCAGCGGCCTTCGCCGTTCATAGCCGAGGCGTTTACGCCCACGGCACGGGCGATCTGCGGATTGTGCACGAGGACAAGGTTCTGGATACTTTACAGTTTCGGCATACACAAGGCATCCTGATGCACGACGCCTGAAACCTAAAACCTAGCACCCGAAACCTTGTCTAGCCCAGACCTCCGCCGAGTGTAGCTTGCTTGCCCATCCCCGTTCATGTACCATGAGCCTGATCTGTTTCCTGCATCCTCCGCTCGTCCGGCAACGAGGTTTTGCCACCGAAGCACACACAAAGACACAGGATATTTCTGGCACGACCGCAAAAGTCACGCTGTCTTCGTTTTCTTTGCGTCTTCGCGTCTTTGCGTCACACCAGAACCATGCGTTCGATGCACAGGCGCAAGGACGCAAAGACTTTCAGTTCGTTCACCGTAACAGCGTTCCTTTTGCGGTCGTGCCATTTCTGCGTGCTTCTGTGTCTTTCTGTAGCCCCCACCCACTCCAGGAATATGCAATGCCCGACCACGATGCCGTTGATCTCGAACTCACCATCCGTCCGTCGGGCCATGCCTACGGTGCCGATGTCCGCATGGAGCAGCCAGGAAACCAAGCGGTCAGCGTCCCCGCCACGGACGTCCCTGTGACCCTCGACCCCACCGCACTCCTAGCCCTCTCCCTCAACCCCACCGCCTACGGGCGCGCCCTCACCGCCCAGCTCTTCGCCGACCAGCGGCTCCGTGATGCGTGGCGTGACGCACGGCGGGTCGCCGACGGAGCGGCCCTTCCGCTGCCGTAGAGGTTTTGTTGCAGGACAACACAGAAGCAGGTGAAGACAGATGACATCGCTTCCCGACAAAGCCGATCTGGTTCGCGCCCTCCAGGATGTGATCCCCAATGCGCACATTTCGCAACTCGATGTGCTGGCGCAGATCCTCGCAGGTGAGCGGGGGCTAACCAGTCCACACTTATCGGAAGATGGCCTCGGCGAGATCCTGCGCGGCCTTGCGGGCAGCACGCTGAACCTCAGTAACAGCACCGTCCAGTTCGGTACTGGCAACCAGTTCGGCGATGTGACGATTCGCGACATTGCGGGCCACGACATTTTGCACGTCAACGTGGCGCAGACGATCATCACGGCGGAGCAGGCGTATCACGTCGGGGGCCTCACGAATCCGTACCTGGGTCTGCGCGCTTTCACCTACGAGGATCGGCCCCGCTTTGCGGGGCGTGGGGGCCTCATCGCAGATGCGGTGAAGCTCCTCACGTCGCCCGGTGAGGAGCGCGCCCTCCTCTTCATCACGGGTGCCAGTGGGAGTGGCAAATCCTCCCTGGTGCAGGCGGGAATCATTCCTGCTCTGGAAGGGCACTATACCACCCGCAGCAAGCCCTTCCAGTACGCCGTAATGCGCCCTTCCCGGCAGCCGTTGGTCGCCCTCGCCGAGGCGCTGCGTCAGCTTGGTCTGCCCGCCAGCGGCCCGTTTGCTGCTGCTGCGCCGTACACTCGCGAGGCCATACCGACATCGCAGCGCCTCGGTATCCGCGTTTTGGTGATTGACCAGATGGAGGAACTTTTCACCCAGAGCGAGCCGGATCAGCGTGAGGCGTTGCTGCGTATGCTTGGCGCGTTGCCGCCATTCCATAAGGTGCGTGTCCATATCATCGGCACGCTCCGCAGCGACTTTCTGGGTGAACTAGCCGATTATCCGGCTTTAGAGTCAGCCTTTCGTGAACAACTCCTCGTGCGTGTGATGGATGGAACCGAGCTGAAGGCAGCCATCCAGCGCCCGATCCAGGAAGCCCATCCCCAGAAGCGCATCGAGCCAGCCTTGCTTGAGCGGCTCACAACCGATGCGGCAGGCGATGCGGCCTACCTTCCCTTGCTCCAAGTCACGCTCGAAGATCTCTGGCAGCGCGGCAGCCTGACCCTCAGCGCCTATGGGACGCTTACGGACGCTATCCGCGAGCGGGCCGAGGTGGTCTACCACTACCAGGATTACGACGGAGCGCGTCAGCGAGTACGGAGTGCCGATGAGCAGGAGACGATCATGGCGCTTCTGCTGGATCTCATTGAGATTGGCCCCGATGACGACAGCCGCCGAGACGTACGCCAACGGCGCGACCTTGCCAAGCTTACCCAAGGGATGCCAGCGCGCACGCGGCTGATTGACGATTTGGCGACGGCGCGCTTGGTGAGCAAGGGCATCGAGCAGCGCGCTGGTGCGGAAGTCGAGGTTGTTGACATCATCCACGAGAGCTTGATTGCGAACTGGCAACGCTTCCAGACCGTGATCGCCGAGCGACGCGAGGCGCTCCAGCGGCGTTCCCGTTTTGAAGCCGCCCTGCGCCTATGGGTAGCACGGGGGAAACCCGATGACCGCATTAGGGCTCTCCAGCAGCAGCGTGAGACCGCCCTCGCCCCCCACCCTTCACCGGCGGTGCCCACGCCCGTCGAATCGGAGGCTCGTAGAGAGGCACCCCAGATCGCCGATGTGCAGGCTCACTTCGGCGGCGATCTCAGCCAGTTGGTGCGCGACCGCCGGGTGCAGCGCATCCCTGTTGGCCACATCGCGCCCGACGTGCGCCAGGAGATGCGCCAGCCACGCCTGCTGCCCACACCCGATGAGATCATGCCCGCAGGTGTGCCCGCGCCGATCTACGCTATTCTCGCAGCGGAGTTGCTCGACCTAGGCCGCTCGCTCAGGGAGCGCCAGATCCAGCCAATCATCGTCTACGCCGGGGTGAACAGCACCTATCCGGCAGCTCGGTACCTGATCCTGGTTGGGCAGCGGCGCTGGACTGCAGCCTGCCTGGTGGGTATGGAGTCCCTCGACGCCATTGTCGTGGATGTGCCGACCCCCACCGAGCGGATCAGGATCCAGTATGCCGAGAACGAAGATCGCGAGGAGTTTAGCGACATGGAGCGGGCCTGGGCGCTCCAGCACATGAAGGCAGCAATCGGCGATGCGCCGTGGGAAGATGTTGAGGCACGGCTCCAGATAAGCCGGACACGACGGCACCAGCTCATTCGGCTGCTTGCCTTCACGCCAGAGCAGCAGCAGGTGGTAGCGCGCATTCGCCTACAGGAAACGCAGATCCGCCCACTGCACATGGCAGCACGTAACCTGGAACTGAGCGAGCTTCAGGTCAACGGCGTGCTGCGCCGACTCGCCGAAATCGCTGCCGAGCGCACCGCTCGTCCTGTATCGGACGAGGCAGATGCCACCAACGCCGCTCCGCAGAGGGAGGGCGTGGATGGCCCGACGGTGGCCCGCCTGGTGGCCCGCGCCAAACGCAACAGCGCAACGGTGCCCGCAACGCCGCGCTGGCTACCGCTGCTTCAGGAGCAACTGGAGCGCACGCGACAGGCGCTCCAGCGGGCCGGTAAGCGGGCCGACATGCTGGGCGATGACAACGCCACATCGCTCATCGAAGCGATTACGCTTCTTCGAGCGGAGAGCGATCAGATGCTTGAGCGACTGCTCGGTGGTACACCCGTCACTTTGACGCAACCGGTGTCTGAGGAATTCTAATCAGCTTGCCTGCATCGCTCGCGCCTTGGAGCGTCTGCCAACAGCGCTGCTGACCGCCGATCCGACCGAGACTGCGGTTAGCGACTCTTCAGCAGGGCGAAGGCGTGGGCCTTGCGCACCATCAGCGCCTCCGACTCGGCGCTCAGGGCGGTGAGTTGTGCTTGTTGCTCGGGGGTGATCGCGCCGCTCTGCTTGATCGCGATCAGGTTGTCCATCTGTGTGCCGCGCTCCGCTGGTGCCATGCTCAGGGCGATGGCGCGCAGCGCCTCGTCCGAGAGATGATCCATCGCGTCAAGCTCAGCGCGCAGCCCAGCGGGGAGGAGCGCCGCCAAGTGTGGCGGGATCGTGCGCTCTGGCGAATGTGCGACCACTACATCCAGGGATTGGGCCGACGAGCGCGCGGCGGCTTCGAGCTGTAGGAAGAGCATCTCAGGGATGGTTACGGTTATGGTGCGTACCGTCATTCTCGCCTCCTGCGCGTATCGTCAGGCTCGCTACCCAGGTATCATAGAAGGTTTGTGCCCACGACCGCTACAAAGCGGTCGCGTCTTTCG
>CAIXLU010000712.1 GCA_903920315.1 uncultured Oscillochloris sp. | reverse complement strand
CTCAGGCAGGCCGCGCAGGCGGCCTTCGTGACCAAGAGCCGAGGGCTTTAGCCCCACGGCGATGCGGTACTGGGACTGCGCATCAGCCTTGCCTGTTCCCTACGAATTCGACCACGCATCAACATTGGCGAGAAAAACCTTTACCACCGCCGGATCGAAGTGAACACCAGCGCGGTCGGCGATATAGGCGCGAGCCCTGCTCGACGACCATGCCGTGCGGTAGGGACGATCATTGGTTAGCGCGTCCCACACATCCACCACAGCGAAGATGCGGGCTGGGAACGGGATCTGTTCACCCTTCAGCCCGGCGGGGTAGCCCTTGCCATCCCAGCGTTCATGATGCGAGATCGGGATGGCGAGGGCCGGAGTGAGGAAGCTGATCTGATGCAGCAGATCATAGGAGTAGACCGGGTGCATACGCATCAGATCCCACTCGGCATCGGTCAGTGGCCCCGGCTTATGCAAGATCGCGTCAGGCACACCCATCTTGCCAATATCGTGGAGCAGTGCCCCGCGCCGGATATGGACGATTTCCGCTTCCGAGATTCCCATCTCCCTTGCGAGGTGTACCGTCAGGTCAGTGACTCGCTGGCAATGCCCGTTCGTCTCCTTATCACGCAGATCGAGAGCCTGTGACCACCCGGCGATGGTATCGTCGTACGCCTCCGCGAGGGCCAGGTTCGCCGCCTGAAGTTCACGCTCGTGGTTCCGGCGCTCGCTAATATCCTGCTTGATTGCAATAAAGCGGATGATAATGCCGGACTGGACGCGCACCGGGGTGATCGTCTGCTCCTCATCGTACAGGCTGCCATCTTTGCGTCGGTTCACCATTGTGCCGCGCCAGACCTGCCCAGAGAGGATCGTTGACCAGAGTTGGTGGTAAAACGATTGATCATGTGTCCCCGAACGCAGGAGGCGTGTATGAGCGCCGATGGCATCGGTGTCCGCATAGCCAGTAAGGGTGGTGAACGCCGGGTTGACCCACTCGATCACGCCATCAACATCAGAAATGACAATGGCGTTTGCGGCTGCATCTAGGGCCGAACTGCGAATGTGCAGCCTGTTTTCGGTGCGCCAGAGCAAGGTAAAGAGGAGAATTCCGGTCACGACGACAAAGAGGAGACCCTTGGCAATACTGAGTACGCTGAAGGCGACAACGTCCGGGGCGGATCTGAAAGCAGCGATCATATCGCTTGCGACGATCCAGGCGGTGGCGGCGAGAATGTAGGTAGCGGTGATGCGAACGGCAAAGCGGCTTCTGCTAGATTCGTTCCCCATCACGATCTCTATCCTAGCACCAATAGCACATTCATTGGAGGCCGGTAACGAGGCCGGCATATTTATCAATCAGGATACGCGCTTGTTCGTCGGAGGAACCCTCGGCGTAGACGTAGAAAAAGGGGCCGTCGGTATCGGGGAGGATGAGAACCCATTCGCTGCCCAGATCAATCTTGATCCCGTCCACCTGATCGGCCTGGCGCTCGGCGTACTGCTGGTTGAGGATACGCATCACTTTCCCTTTACTTTCCCAGCGGCAGGGTACACGAGTCTGGGCCACGTAGTAGGGCGGCAGGTCGGCCAGAATGACGCTGAGGTGTTCGCCGGTGATCGCGATCATCTCCATCAGCTTCGCAACCGCAAACATGCCATCGGCGATGGGGTAGAACGAGGGAAAAATATAACTGCCGGTGCCGTCGCCGAGCAACAGCATGCCCGGTTGCTGCCATGCCGTCTGCATAAGCGCGCCGAGAGTGGCCTTCGTACGGATGATCTGGCCGCCGTAGCGGGCGGCGATAGTCTCAAAGACCCGAGGCGCGGTGACGGGCACGGCCACCGTGCCGCCGCCGGCGGCGCGCATCGCCAGGGCGGTGACGGCGGCCAATGCACGCATCGGGTTGAGCCGGGTGCCGCTGTCGTCCACCAGGAAAATCTTCTCGCCGCCCGAGTCGAGTCGCACACCAAACTGCGCACCTACCACGGCGGTGATCTTCGCCAGCCGATTCATCGCCGCCTCAAACTGAGCGTAGGTTTGGTAGACCATATTCTCATCGAGGTTGACGTTCAGTTCGACGGCGTCCGTATGCAGGCGGCGCAAGATATGCGAGAGCATATCGCTCGCACTTGCGTTGGCGTAGTCCACCACAATATTGAACCCGCGACCAATGCTATCCACGGCGTCGGGGCGCAGGGCGCGCATAAACGCCGCGCTGTAGATGTCCTCAACCGAGTTCCCGTAATTAATGCGACCAATCTCATCGAGGTAGGCGCGACGGAAATCTTCGCGAAAGTAGGTATTTTCGATTTTGCGCTCGATAGTGGAGTGCAGATCAAGGCCGCGCTCATCGAAGAAGCGGATCTCGACCACACGGCTATCAACGGGCGAGAGTCGCACATGGATGCCGCCGCTGGCCCCCGAGGCGTGGGTATAGTAGCGAGCCACCGGGATCGGCACGCTCTGGAGGTCGGCCACACTGACTCCGGCGGAGGGCAGACCGGCGACAATCGCCCGCTTGAGCATGCGCGGGGTGTAGTGGGCATCGCGGTTGATCGTCACGGTTGAGCCACGGGGCAAGGTGGCCCCATAGGCCGCGCCGATCTTAGCGCACATCTCGGGGGTAATCTCAATATTCACCAGGCCCGAGATCCCGTAGCGACCAAAGAGGACCCGGCGACCCTGGCTTCCCCAGATAATGCTGGAGTTAACGGTGGCACCCTCATCAACCTCTTTGCCGGGCCAGATCTTGACATTGGGCTGGATCACCGCGCCAGCACCGATTTGTACGCCGTCGCCGATCACCACGCCCTCGAAAAGGACGGCGCGGGAGCGGATATTCGACTGGCGCAGCACAATCGCGCCACGCAGTTCGGCCCGTTCGCCGATATACGAATTACGCCAGATGATCGAGCGATCAATGCTGGCCCGCGTATCCACAATTGTATAGTCGCGGATCACCGAGGGGCCGTGGACAATTACCCCGCCCTTGATCTTGGCCCCGTGACCAAGATAGATCGGCCCGTGGAGCTGAGCATCCGGGGCAATCTCCGCATCCCCATCAACCCAAATATCGCCGCCGATATTATGGCCCGTACGCGGGAGGTTCACCTTGCCGGAGAGATAGTCGCCACAGGCGCGCATATACTCCTCAATCGTGCCCACGTCCGTCCAGTAACCGCTGGCGATATGGCCCTGGAGCTTATCGCCACGGTTGAGCATGCGCGGAAAAACATCCTTCGACCAGTCGGTATTCTTGCCGCGCTCGATGTAGGCCAGAACCTCGGGGTTGAGGACGTAGAGCCCGGTATTCACCGTATCGGAGAATACCTCGCCCCAACTCGGCTTTTCTAGAAACTGACGAATATTGCCATCATCGTCTGTGATCACCACGCCATAATCAAGCGGGTTAATCACGCGAGTGAGGGTAATCGTCGCCATCGCGTTCGTGGCCGTATGGTGGTCAATGATCTGGGTGAGGTTGAAATCGGTGAGCGCATCGCCAGAGATCACCAAGAAAGGCTCGGTGAGCATAGACTCCGCGTTTTTGACACTGCCCGCCGTCCCCAAGGGTATCTCTTCCAGCGAGTAGGTAATCGTGACGCCGTAAGCGCTCCCGTCGCCGTAGTAGTCCTGGATCGCGTTGGCGAGGTATTGGACGGTGACAATAATATCGGTGATGCCGTGGATCTTCAGCAGTTCAAAAATATGCTGGATAACAGGCCGATCCACGAGCGAGACCATCGGCTTGGGGCGATTAATGGTGAGCGGCCTGAGGCGTGTCCCCTCACCGCCGGCCATGACCACAGCTTTCATGGCGGATCCCCGTCTTAGGCATGTTTCAGATTGCAGATTTTAGATTGCAGATTTGCCGCAACAGGACGCGGTGCATGTGCCCAAACTGTCAAGCTGGTTTGAAACATGTCTTACGGCGCAGCAACGCACCGTAAAGGTGTTCAGGGGCATCTGCCCCAGGTGGTACGTCACGGAGGCTATGACGCGATCTTTAGCTTTGTGATGCGCTACGTCCGCTCGCAAAGTATACCACGCTGCAACGCACCCCTGCAAGGACGTTGTATTAGTTCCATCTTGCGCCCACTCACGACACATGTTATACTCGCCAGTATCGGGGACGTGGCGGAATTGGCAGACGCGCATGACTTAGGATCATGTGCCGCAAGGCGTGCGGGTTCAACTCCCGCCGTCCCCACCATGTTAGGTTGCACCCGGCTTCAACGTCAGGTGAGGATTGAAACCCGCCGTCCCCACCAAAATGCACCTGGTGTTGAGGCCGGGTGAGGGTTGAAACCCGCCGTCCCCACCACATTGGCTCGTCAGAAAACACTAAAACGCCGTCCTCATCGGCAGATTATTTAGTCTACCCCTCAGTATGTGTACAGGGGGGGTATTCGCTGCCTCCTTGGGATCAGCTATGCTCGCATCCCACTCGTCAATTCCTCCGTGGCTTCTGAGTACCATCGCCATACTCCTCAATCAGTCCCCCGACGGTGTCCATATCCTTGACTCTACCGGCGGCCTGATCTACGCCAACCACACCTTCCTGCATATGCTTGGCCGCACCCCTGCCGACGGGTTGCCGCGCCATGTCGGTGAGTGGGAGGCCCTGCAAACTGCTGATGAGATGCCTGATCTCGTCGCGGGCATGATTGCGAATGGGCACCCCTTTCTTACCCGGCATCGCCGCCGTGATGGTAGTATCTACGACGCTGCCATCAACGTGTCAACGATCAGCCACGAGGGTCAGTCGTACCTCTTCTGTACGGTGCGCGATGTGACGGAGCAGCGCCGGCTAGAGGCAACCGTGCGCGAGCGCGAGGAGCAGTATCGGCTGCTGGTTGCAGACTTGAAGGAGGTGATCTTCCGCACCGATGCAGAGGGTCGCTGGATCTTCCTCAACCCGGCGTGGCACGAGATAACCGGCTTCGATGTGGAGACAAGCCTGGGCCAGATTTTTCTGGAGTACGTGTACCCTGATGATCGTCAGCGCAACATCGATCTCTTTCAGCCACTGATTGAGCGCACGAAAGATCATTGCCGACACGAGATCCGCTACCTGCATCGCAATGGCGGGTTCGTGTGGGTTGATGTGTCGGCACGCCTAACTCTGGATGAACAAGGGAATGCCACGGGCACAGCCGGTACGCTGACGGACATCAGCGAGCGCAAGCTGGCACAGGATGCGTTGTATGAGAGCGAGGCGCGCTTTCGGACGATTTTCTTCGAGGATCGGTCAGTCAAGCTGCTGATCGATCCCCAGACTGGGCAGATTGTTGAGGCGAATCAGGCCGCCACTGACTTTTACGGCTATCCGTATGATCACCTGATCCTGATGAAGATCCAAGAGATTAATCAGCTTTCGTACGAAGAAACCGAGCATCAGATGTACAATGCGACCCAGCGGAGCAAGAATTATTTCACCTTTCGGCACCGGCTGGCATCCGGTGAGATTCGCGATGTCGAGGTTTTCTCGAACACGCTGAGGATCAAAAACAAAACACTCCTGCTCTCCTTCATCCACGATGTAACTGAGGGTCGGCGGGCTGAGGCAGCCCTTCGCGAGAGCGAGGCGCGCCATCGTGAGATGTTCGAGAACGCGCCCTTCGCGATTGCTCGCACGCTGCCTGATGGCACATTCCTTGATGTGAACCCGTGTTTTGCTCACATGTTTGGTTACACATCCCCTGAAGAGTTTCTCGCGGCGGGGTCGAATGCGACTGATCTCTATGCCGACCCCACACGTCGCGCTGATCTCTGGGAGTTGTGTCAGAATAGCCAGGATCACATTAAGGTCGAGAGTCGTTACCAACGGCGTGACGGGAGTACGTTTGAGGGCAATCTGAGTAAGCAGATCGTCCGCCACAGTCATGGCGAGGTCGCCTACATCGAGAGTTTTATCGAGGACATCACCGAACGTGCGCAGATCTTGCTGGATCTTCAGACCGAACATGAGTTTGCGCTGACAGTGATGCATGCGATGGGCCAGGGACTAACCGTGATCGACACCAATGGGCGATTTGAGTATATTAACCCGGCCTACGCCCAGTCTATGGGCTATCAGCCAGAGGAACTTATTGGCAAGAGACCAGAAGATCTCACCAGTGACACGGCCCTTCATGATCTCCGGCATGCCCGAGACCATCGGCTAGAGGGTGAGACCAACACCTACGAGTCGTGCCTAGTTCGCGCCGACGGAACCTTGGTTGATGTGCAGATCACCGGCACCCCGCGCTGGCGGGACGGAAAGATTGTAGGTTCTATTGCGGTGGTTACGGATCTGACGGAGCGCAAACGTATCGAGGCCGAGCTGCGCCTCGCAAATGCTCAACTGCACACGCAGATGGAAGAACTGCGCGACCTCCAGACTCAGTTGCGCGAGCAGGCGATCCGTGACCCGCTTACCAACCTCTACAACCGACGCTACCTTGATGAGACTCTGCCCCGCGAGATTGCACGTGTCCAGCGGATGGAGCATCAGTTAGCCGTGATGATGATTGACATTGATTACTTTAAGCAGATCAACGATACCTACGGACATGTGGCGGGTGATGAGACGCTCCAAACAATTGCGGCACTCATCCAATCTCGCCTGCGCACCAGCGACATCGCCTGCCGATATGGTGGCGAAGAGATCATCTGTGCCCTGATGGACACAACCCTAGAGAACGCCCTTAGCCGAGCCGAGGGCATCCGCCATGCGATTGCCTGCACGCCAATTATTCAGACACACCCCGATGCACGGGTCACGGTCTCGATTGGCGTGGCAATGTGGACACAGGCTACGCCCGGCATCACCGAGGTGATACAGGCAGCCGATATGGCCCTCTACCATGCCAAGCTGAATGGGCGAAACCGCGTCCGCGTCATGCCAGTGGAGTAGAGCGAGTAGCAATCCCTTTTGCGCAGGAGCGGCCCAATGGTGAAACAGTCCAAGCAGCGCAGATCACGCGGGGGCACGCGAGGAATCCTGCCCGTGGCCGTGGGGTTGGTGGCGCTCGTGGTGGTAGCGGCGGGGCTGACCCTCATTCTTAGGCGTCCGCAGGCCACATCCGCTGCACCAGAGGCGCTGGACGGATGTCGGGCCTCGCCGCAATTCGTCGCAGCGGCGTCATCCTCGGCACCCATGGCCCTGGCCACAGACGGGCGCGAGAAGGGGTTGGTTCTGCGCGCAACTGATGGCGCAACTCCCGTCTACCAGCATCCAACATGGGACGACGCCGGCTACCTGGGGGCTATCGCCTACGATCAGGCCGGTAATGTGTATGCCGCACCGACCCCCCGGCTTTCACTGGCCGATAACCCGCTGGCGGGGGCGGCAACGCTCTGGCGGGCGGATACGGCCACCGGCGACTTGCTGCCCTTTGTGACGCTGCCCGGCGCGGCCAGCGAGCGTAACCCGTTCGGCGTCCTCGGCCTCTTCTACGCCTGTGGCCTAGACACGCTCTATGCTGGGTCGGTGCTGGGTTCCACGCCGAGCGCCGAGCGCGGCGGGGTGATCGCCATTCATCTGCCCGATGGCGGGCAGACGGCGTTGCTCAGCGATACGGATGTGATGGGTGTGCTGGTGGTACGGCAGGGCGCGGGCTATACGCTTTACGCGGGATTGGCCCGTCGTCCGGCAATCATCGCCCTGCCGCTGGATGCGCAGGGACACGTGACCGGCCCGGCAACCCAGGTACTTGACCTGCTCGACGCCGGGGCCAGCCCGCAAGAGCGGGCGCGCAAGCTGCGCCTCGTGGGCGACACGTTGGTGGCTGATCTCGTCCCGTTTACCTTTTCGCTCCAGGCCAACGCAACCGACACGCCGCAGATCCGCAAGGCGACGTGGACGTGGGACGCGGCGACGGGGGCGTGGGCGCTGCGCCAAGCTGCGACATAGGCGCAGCACCCCGCCCCCGCTCGTCACATAACTAGTACACCGTCCGAGTTAATTTGAGGGATTGGCCGGAAAGGGCGGCCACGAGGGCCGCCCGTACAACCCTTCAAGAATGCTCGGACGCAGTACTAGGGCCACGGTTGTTAGCCGGATAGATGGCTCGCCTCGCTGCGTGAGCCGGACACGGCGGATTCCATGAGACTATTGGCGATAATGAGTATCGGCACCCGCGTGCTGTGCAGCACATTATCGGTTACGTTGCCCAAAGCAGAGAGGTGCCGCCCACCAGAGGCGTGGGTCGTCATCACGATAAGGTTGCCCAAAGCAGAGAGGTGCCGCCCACCAGAGGCGTGGGTCGTCATCACGATAAGGTCGATATCCTGCCGCTCAGCTTCACGGCTGACCGTGTCTCCCACCAAGCCCTCGCTAGCCACCGTTGTGATTGGCACACCCTGGCTCTCAAGCGCGAGATCATCCACCTCGTGGAGCAGTCGCTCACGCAACTCGCCTAGCGTGCGCTCGTTAACTGGGGGCATGATCGACGGATCGAGCGCAAGCCGTGGGGGCAGCACGGTGAGCAGCACAAGCGCCGCTCCGGCGCGATGTGCCAGGTCGAGCGCTGGCACAAGGGCATCGCGGGCCTGCGCAGAGCCATCAAGCGGCACCATGATGCGGCGAAGCGCGAACGGCTCCGGTGCGGGGCCACGGACGGCCAGCAGCGGGAGCGTGGTCTTCCGAAGCACCTTGTGGGCCACGCTACCGACCAGCCATCGGCCAAGGCTGCCACGCCCGTGGGTGGCCATGATGATCCATGTATTCGCACCATGCTCGGCGGCGGTTATGATAGTCGCAGCCGGCACGCCAAAGCTTACCTCCGTCTGCACATGTAGCCCCTGCGTACGCAGCGGCTCAGCCTGCTCTGCGAGGTAGGCGGCAGAATGCTGCTCCAAAGCCTGTTTCGCATCAGTTGCGATAGGACCTGCCGGGGTATTGATCCGCGAAATTCGCTCGCGCTCGATCACAAAGTCGTGCTGATCACCCTCGGTGATCACATGCAGTAGACTGACATCGGCCTTCAGGAGCTTGCCGTAAAAGCTGGCGTAGGGCAGCGCCAGTTCAGAGAGGTCGGATCCGTCTAGGGGTACAAGTATCCTTTCCATCGCTCCCTCCTCACGTATGGCTTACGCATGGTCGTCATCTGTGCGTCGCAGTACACGCTCTAGCGTTCAGTCATATCGTCTGCTCCCTTCCCGAGCTTTGATCCCGTCCCGAGCGTACGGACGCACGCACTGACATCTTCACCTGACCCTCAGCCAGTTCCGGGAAAGGGGAATCAAACGCTCACAATAACGGGGTCGTCGTCCTTACTTATTGTTGTCACGGAGGACAGGGGCAGGGGAGCCGTGTGGAGGGGGGGAAGCTTGAGGGTTCGACCAGCGCGGCTGTGCCCCTAGCTCAGCGGCACAACACATCAGCAATGGTATAGATCAGTAGGCACCAGCATAGCACGGATGTCGGAAGATGCGAGGGAATCATGTTTCACGCTGTATTGTCATGTTGCTATTCAGGGCAGCCTGCCCATACAGCCGAACTCTGCAATGCGCGGCCAATGTTGGCCGCGCATTGTGATGACCGCTTTATTATTGGTGGCCTGTCTAGAATTGGTTGAACGTGGATGCGCCACCGCCGGTGAACAACATCTACCAGGTCACGCTCATCATCGAGCAGTTGATCCCCGATCCGATGCCGAGCAATCCGACGTGATCGCCAGGCTTCAGGCGGGTCTCGGCAGCTTGGGCCAGGGTAATCGGCACGGCAGCCGGGCCGATGTTGCCCAGTACTGGAAAGTTGATCTGCATCTTCGCGGGGGCGATGCCCAGGGTTTCAGCGATGGCGGCGGTATGGCGGGAACTCACCTGATGCGGGGCGTAACATGCGATCTGATCGTCGCTCCAGTTTGGCAGCACCTCCTGGGCCAGCGCCCAGGTCTGGCGGGCCAGCTTAACTCCGGCAGATAGCAGGGCGGCGGCGTCGGTCTTCATCGAGGTGGGCGTGCCAATGCAGAGCTGGTTATGCTGGGTATCGGCCATCGTCACCACGCCGTTGAGTCGGTGACTGCTACGGGCCACGCTGCTGTGGGCTAACAGCATCGCCGCACCGCCGGAGCCGAGGGTCAGGGTCGCGAAGCTGTCGCGGAAGTCCTCCATCGTCGCGCTGGGCGATTGGAGGCGGCGCACAGTCGTCATCACGGGATCCTGTGAACCCTCACCATCAACGATCAGGGCGTACTTAATATCGCCGCTCTCAATCATCAGGCCAGCGGTGTACATGCCGTTGAGGAAACCCAGACAGGCGTTGCGTAGGTCGAAGTTGATGCAGCGCTGCGAGAGGCCCAGGTTATGGTGGACGAAGACCGAGGTCGAGGGTTCGAGAAAATCCTGACAGACTGAGGTGTTGATCACAATCCCGATCTCGTGTGGATCGATCCCGGCGGCGGCAATCGCCGTGCGGGCGGCCAATGTCGCCGCCTCGCTTGGGCGCGACCCCTCATCCCAGAAGCGTCGCTCGCGGATGCCAGAGAGTTGCTCCAGGCGACCTTTCGGCACACCCAGGCGACTCATCGTCTCGCCGATCTGATCTTCCAGCCAATCCGAAGTTATCCGGTGTGGGGCAAGCTCGTAAGCTACCGCCTCAATAGCGACATTCTTAAACAGCACGTCAACCTCCCGTTATCATGAGGGTTTCATATATACCGCAACAGACAAGATTTCAGATTGCAGATTTCAGATTGCAGATTTACCGCAACAGGAGACCCTGCATGTGACCAAACTGTCAAGTACCAGTGTAGAACCTTTGCGTCCTTGCGTCTTTGCGTCAAACCATGGCGCAAAAACGCGAAGACGCAAAGCTATGACACTTTACCACTGTTTTTTTTGTATCACCGCACCAGCGCCGCCAGGGTACGGCGCAACCCCTCGTCGGTGGAGATACGCGGGCCGTAGCCGAAATCGCGCTGCGCGGCGCTGTGGTCGAACCAGTGCGAGCGGGTTAACTGCGAGACGATGAAACGGCTGAGCGGCGGCTCCCGGCGCAGGCCGAGGCGCGTGTAGGTCATCTCCGCCACGGTAGCCAGGCCCATCGCGCTGCGCTCCGATATCTGTCGGTGGATGGGAGGACAGCCCGCGCCGGTCACGATCCGGTTAATGAACTCCCACAAGTTGACCGGCTCCTCCTGACCGATAAAGTAGGCCCGCCCGCGCAGAGGTGAGTGTTCGCCCAGGGCGTTCGCCGCCTGGATGTGAGCCTCGGCCACATTCTCAATGTATGTTATATCAACTTTATTGGTGCCGGGGCCAATCTGAGGCAGCAACCCCTTGCGAGCGCGAGCGATCAGCCTGGGGAAAATGTGCGGGTCACGCGGACCCCAGATCAAGTGCGGACGAATAGCCGTCGTCGCAATATCCTGGCGGGCCAGAACAAAGCGCTCGGCAAGAGATTTAGTATGCGGGTAGGGAGCCAGAAAATGATCGGGATAGGGCGTCGTCTCATCAACACCCTCCAGATCCTCCGCGCCAATAGCCACAGACGGCGAGGATGTGTAGACAAACTTGGGCACACCGGCGCGCACGGCGGCGCGGATCACGCGCTGGGTGGCCGTCACATTGTTGCGGTAGAAGTCCTCAAACGTGCCCCAGAACCCGGCCTTGGCCGCCACGTGGAAGACCACCTCGACCCCGGCCAGAGCCGTACTCAGGCTCATAGGAGAATCTGGCACCGACAGGTCAACCTGAAAGTCCTGGGCACCCAGAGCCTCCAGTTCAGGGTAGCGATGACGCCCGATCACGCGCACCCGCTCGCCACGGGCCAGGAGCATCTCGACGATGGAGCGGCCAACAAAGCCGTTGCCGCCGGTTACTAAGGTGGTCATCGCTCTCCCTCCGCCCACACGGTCAACTCCTCACGGAAGATCTTCGCGTTGTGGCGAATATCCACCGGGAAGGCCGGGTGGATCATAAACTGCCCGATCCCCGCCGTCATTGGGTGGGTCGCCCCCAGTTCGCGCAGTTCGCTAAAGAGCCGCTCACGATCCGCCGTGGTCTTCGGGGTCATACCTTTCCTTAGCTCCACAATCATGACTGGAACCTGACCCCTGACCTCTGACCCCTGACCCCTGATCCCCACCAGCGCCGAGCGGAACACCGCCGGGTGCTGGTTGAATACCAGTTCCACCGGCTCGGTGTAGAGCGGGCCAGTGTTCGTCTCTACGCGGTGGCTCTTGCGCCCATAGAACCAGAGGCGGCCCTGATCGTCAATGTAGCCCAGGTCGCCCATGCGGTGCCAGATCGCGTCGCCTTCGCAGATCTTGGCTAGGGCCGTGGATGTGGGACGATTGACGTATGCCTTCGTCACCGATGGCCCCTTGACGCAGATCTCGCCAACCTGGTAGGGCGGCAGAACGAGCGACTCGTCCCATGTGGGGATAGGCTCGTCGGAGATGCGGATAATTTTCAGGGTCGCCTCGGGGGCGGGCCAGCCCACGCAGGTGCCAGCGGTGGGGTCGGCGCGCTCGGCCAGGGCGGCCCGCACTTGCCGCCCGCTGGCCGAGGCGATGGGCAGAGCCTCAGTGGCCCCGTAGGGCGTATGTGTGTCGGCGGAGGGCGACAGGATGCGCTGAAAACGCTCGTGGAGGTGGGGCGGAACCGGCGCACCGGCCATCAGTACCCGCCGCAGCGTGGGCAGAGTTACGCCCTGGGCGATGCAGTAATCCGTCACCTTCTCCCAGATCGCCGGTGAGCCGAAGGTCGAGGTAACCTGCTGATCGCGCATAAACTCGATAACTGCAGCGGGATCGCAGGCGACCGGGCGGGTCGGGTCAATCGGCGGGATAGCCGAGGTCGCGCCGAGGGCCACGTTGAACAGGGCGAAGAGCGGGAAGGCCGGCATCTCGATCTCGCCCGGTTCGATCTGGTAGAGCGCACGCAGCAGGCGGATCTGGGCCTCGAACATCCCGTACTCGTACAGCACACCCTTGGGTACGCCGGTGCTGCCGGTGGTGAAGAGGATAGCGGCCAGATCACTGGCGACCACAGGCTCGATCAGAAAGGGCGAGCGCACCGGCACGCTCAAATCGGCGAGGTTTACGTCGCCGAGGGGGACGTAGTGTGAGCCAACCATCACGCTGCGGCGGACGGTGCGGAAGGCACGCGGGAAAACGAGGCGGGCTAGGTGTCCACGTGGCACACCGATCATGGCTTCGGGGGCGCACTCCTCAATGCACTGGGCCAGGTTGCGCCGCCCCATCGCCGGGTCAATCATGATTGGCACAGCGCCAACCTTAAAGAGGGCGAAGGTCAGGCCGATCAGCGGCAGACCAGCGGGCACCAGCAGCAGCACCCGCACGCCCCGACCGATGCCGACACCGGCCAAGCCCCAGGCATAGCGGTCGCTCACCTGGTTCAGCTCGGCAAAACTGAGGTGTTTGTAGATCACCTTCCCGTCGCGGTTGCGGCCACCGCCAACCACCACCGCCACCTGATCGGGTCGCTCGGCGGCCATGCGCGGCAGGTACCTGGCGATATTGGCGCTATCGGCGGCGGGATTCGGCGGAGATGCGGCATCGGTCATTGTGAGGGTCTCCCTAAAAACCGCACAACCCTGGGTGCGATCTCCTCGTGGGCATCCTCAAGGACGTAGTGACCAGCGTTATCGAACCGCATGGCCTGAGCCTCGGGGAAGCGTGTGAGCCAGCCGCCCAGAAAAGAATCGTCAAAGCACCAGTCCTTGCCGCCCCAGAAGATCTGCATCGGCTTGTCGCGCAGAACCGCCAGTTCGCGATCAATCCCGTCCACCACCGCCCAGGTCGGGTGTGTGGGGCGCAGCGGAATATCCTGCACAAAACGGAGCTGCGCGATCCGGTTGGCCCAGCTATTGTAGGGCAGCAGGTAGGCTCGGCGCAGATCAGCGGGCAGTGGGCGCTCAACAGCCATAAAGGTGGCCGCTCCGGCGAAGGCGTTCATCCCACGCAGGGCCACGTCGCCAAGCAGCGGGATGCGGCAGACCGCGATGCGCAGGGGCAGACGTGGCGAGAGGAAAGCGGCAGTATTCAGCACCACAACCCGGCGCACCAGCTCGGGGTGACGAGTGGCCCAGCCCATGCCAATCGCCCCGCCCCAGTCGTGTACCACCAGATCCACCGGGCCAAGATCGAGATGGCGAATCAGCCGAGTCAGATTCTCAATATGGTCGATCAGACGGTAGGGATACGCCTGGGGCTTATCAGAGAGGCCGCAGCCCAGATGGTCGGGCACAATCACCCGGTGCGCGCCGCGCAGCGCGGTGATCAGGTGACGGAAATAGAGCGACCACGTCGGGTTGCCGTGAACCATCACCACCGGCGGGCCAACGCCCTCGTCCACGTAGCTGATCGCGCCGCCAGGGACGCTCAGGCGAACCGTATGAAATGGGTAGAGGTGGCGGATGGAGTCTAGGTCGTGGGCTGACAGTCCGCCCAGATCCGTCGAGGTCATGAGGATTCCTTCACATGTTGCAATTGCCTGGGCAGTATAGCATAGGGCCGGGATGCACCCTGCGGGCTTTGCATCAGCCTTCAGGGCATGAGCAAAGTCCTCAGGAACCCGGTCGCCCGGCGACTGAAGTCGCGGGCGACAATCTATGAAGCCCGCCTTCGCGGGATGGGACAGCCCGCGAAGAAGGAGTCTGCCGCCGCTCAGTCCTCACCCCCTGGCCCTCTCTCCCGCATGCGGGAGAGGGGCTGGGGGTGAGGGGGCGAGATTGGCTTATTCGAAAAGTATTGGCTTTAGCCCCACGGCGATACGGTGACAGGACTTTGCTCATGCCCTGGTTGGCGGCATCGGTTCGTGTAGGGTATAATGGCGAAGATTTTCCTATCGCAGGGGCGTGCATGGCTTCCCAATCGCTTTATCGTAAATGGCGATCCCAGACCTTCGACGAGCTCATTGGTCAGGAGCACGTCATTCAGACTCTGCGCAATGCGATTATCGAGGGGCACGTGGCCCACGCCTACCTCTTCACCGGCCCGCGTGGCGTGGGGAAGACGAGCATGGCCCGCCTGCTGGCCAAGGCGGTCAACTGCATTGACCTAGACCCGGCAGTGCGACCCTGCGGACACTGCCGCGCCTGCACGTCCATTGCCGAGGGCCGCGCCGTAGATGTGATCGAGATGGACGCCGCCTCGCACACCTCGGTAGATGACGCCCGCGAAATCATCGAGCGGGTGCAGTTTCGGCCCGCCGAGATGCGCTTCAAAGTCTATGTGATTGACGAGACGCATATGCTCTCCACGGCGGCGTTTAACGCGCTGCTGAAGACTCTGGAGGAGCCTCCCGATCACGCGATCTTTATTTTGGCGACAACCGAGGTGCATAAGGTTCCGGCGACGATCCTCTCGCGCTGTCAGCGTTTCACCTTCACTCGCCATAGCGTGGCGGCCACGAGCGCCCACCTGCGCCAGGTTGCGGCCTCCGAGGGGCTGAATCTTGATGCGGGCGTGCCCGAGGCGATCTCCCGCGCCGCCACTGGCAGTATGCGCGATGCGCTGGGTGTTCTGGAGCAACTGGCATCCTTCGGCCAAGGCAGTATCAGCCTAGAACAGGTACACAGCCTGCTGGGGATGACCGCCGCCGCCGAGGTGAACGCGCTGATTGACGCACTGCTCAATGGCAGTCTGAATGACGCTATGCGCGCAGTCAACGGTGTCGCTGACCAGGGTGCCGACATTCGCCAGTTTACCCGCGACCTTGTAGAGCGCCTGCGCGCACTGATGCTCCTCCAGGCCACGAGCGATTCCGGCCTGCTGGATGTGGGCGAGGACGAGCTACATATGCTGGAGGAATGGTCGCACCGCGCCGACTTGAGCATCCTGATGATGTGGATCAAGCTCTTTAGCGGGCTCGACTTCCAACTGCGCACCACGCCCTACGGACACCTGCCCCTGGAACTGGCGGTGGTTGAGGCGCTGGTGGGGGAGCGGGAGGCGGGAGGCGGGAGGCGGGAGGCCGCGGGCCGGGGGCGGGGGGCCGGGGGCCGG
>CAIXLU010000711.1 GCA_903920315.1 uncultured Oscillochloris sp. | reverse complement strand
GTCAGTGCGGTTCTGGAGTCGCTACAGCCCGGCACGAAAGAGCAGATTGCGCTGACCTCGGACACGACGATTGCCCTGACCCCTCGACACGGCCCCGTTGACTACGCCGCGTGGGTGAACATCCCGGCCAATACGGTGACGTTTGATGAGGGTGAAGCGAGTAAATCGTACCGGCTGGTTGTGACTGTAACCTACACTGCGCCGCGCTTTCCGGCGGTTCCGCTAACCAGCGGTGTTGAGGCTCTGTCCTTCCAATCGAACTTCGCTCTGATTGCGCCGATAACCTACCAGAAGGCCACGGGTCTTCCTGGTTCAGAGACCGACTGCGTAGACGGCCCGGAGCTTCAGTTCTACATCGTGACGTGAGGATATGGTTCAGAAGTGAATAATCGTGGTACACACACAACAGCTCGATTGAGACTGACCACCGTGGGCCAGTGACAATCGAGCTGTAAGGATGCACGGAGTTTCGCAACCCACGGTGTGATGTGCATGGAGAATTCTTTCGAGCTAACGCACTTTCGGCTTGGATGAGGGCGGGTGAGCGATCCATACTGTATATGATAAAAAATTCAGTGGGCGGCAAGCAATCGCCCGCGTCCCTTCATTTGCCACGAACGCTCGCATGGGGCTATGATGGCGGGGTATCCAGGATCTTCAGGCTGAATCAGATGGAGGGAGGGCCAATGCCACACTTATACGACGCGCACCTGCGCGCATATCACTCAGTTCGACCTCGACAATCTGCTGCGGGCGGCGGCGGTCAGTCTGGAGGCAGTTCGCGATCTGTTGCGCGAGAGCGGAGATCTGCGCAGCACTGCGAGGGCGGCATTCAGCAATCCATCCATGCAGAGATTCGCGAGCAGTATTTTTTACAGGGATATCATTGTCGAACTGCGCGCCCTACCGCTGCCCCTAGCCCACAAGGAGACTGAATGTCCACCCGCACCCTCGGCCTGATCACCCTCTTCGGCTACGTGCTGACGATCCTTATCGCCAACCTGGCGATCACCTATCTGGGCATCGTCCCCGTCGGCTTCGGGCTGATGGCTCCCGCTGGCGTCTATTTTGCTGGGCTGGCTTTCTCACTCCGTGATGCCCTCCAGGAGACTCTCGGTCGGCGCTGGGTGGTCGTCGCCATCTTGCTCGGCGCGGCGGTGTCGGCGGCCCTAAGCGCCCAACTGGCTCTGGCCAGCGGTTTGGCCTTCCTCGTCAGCGAGTTAGCTGACTTCGTCGTGTATACTCCGCTGCGTCAGCGCAGTTGGCTTGGTGCGGTGGTCGCTTCCAACACCGTCGGCGCAGTGGTGGACAGCGCCCTGTTCCTTTGGCTAGCCTTCGGCTCGCTGGCGTTCCTCTCCGGCCAGATCGTCGGCAAGCTCTGGATGACCGCCCTCACGGTGGCGATCATCCTGGTCTGGCGCCGCGTGGTGCCTCCGTCCGCACGGGAGGCATGATGCACACCCTGCTGATCACCGACCGCACAATCACTTACGATGGGCGACAACTAGCGCCGCACTGGATCTACCGACAGTTTGATCTGATGGGCGATGCGGCGGTAGCCTTCATTGGGCCGTGCCACGTTGACCTGAGCGAGATGGTGGACATCGAGGATGTGAAGGCCCAGGCGCCGATCTTCAGTCCGAAGATGCTCCATATCATTGCGGAATTCTTCTCCAGCGACCTGCACACGACGGTGTATCGCCAGAGGCTGCTGATCATGACGGCGAAGGAGATCCTGGAGCGACTGACGGATCGCCCCGTGACTCGTAAGGGCGACGACCTCTACCTGCTGCGCACCGACGGCAGTTCTGGTAAGCTCTCGGTCTCCATCGCCACGGCCAGTGCCACCTCGACGCTCATTCATACCGGGCTGAACATCGAGATTGAGGGTACACCGGTGCCAACAGTGGGTCTGGCTGAACTCGGCGTAGACCCGGCGGCCTTCGGGGCGGAGTTACTGCGCCGATATGCGGATGAAGTGGACGACATCTGGCTGGCCCGCTGTAAGGTGCGGGCGGTGGGGTGAGGCGAACGCACGGACAGAGCATTGATGTTCGCGGTACAATACAGGCAGTCGCTGCTGCGCGCTTTCCCGCCTGACACACAACAGGAGTACTATGACCACGTTCACCGTCGAGATTCCTGATGAACTGGCCGAGCAAATGGGGCACATGCGCGACCGCATTCCCGAGTTGCTCGCCCTAAGCCTACGGCAGCCGGCACTGCCTGCGGCCACCTATCGCGCCATCCTCAGCTTTCTCGCGAGCAACCCCTCGCCCGCGCAGATTGCCGCCTTTGCCCCGCCCCCTGAAGTACAGGCCCGGCTACGTACGCTTCTGGAGCGTAGCTCCCAGGGCCACCTCAGTGCCACCGAGGTGGACGAACTGGACGAGTACGAGCGCATTGAGCACCTGATGGTGATGATTAAGGCAGGGAGTTTGCCCTATCTCACGCCAACCTTATAAGTGGCATATCGTATATCGTTTCATCTATCTGGGACCTGAAACCTCACACCTGAAACCTTAATGCGTCTCCTCATCCTCTCCTGCTCCGCCCGCAAGCGTGGCCCTGCTGAGCCTATCCCTGCTCTTGATCGCTACGATGGCTCGCTCTGGCGGGTGCTGCGTAGCTACCTGCACGAGCAGCCGATCGTCGCCGCCGACCTGCATGTCTACGGCTTCTCCGCCGAGTTTGGACTCATCCCCGGCGATCAGCGCATCCCACACTACGACCGCACGATGGATTCTGAGCAGGCCGACGCGCTACGCCCCCACGTGCGGGAGACATTTGCCACGCTGATGGGGCAGGGCTACGCTCAGATCTGCCTGGGTGTGAGCGACCGCTATCTGCGGGCGATGGAGGGATGGGAGACGCTTGTCCCTGCGGATGTAGATGTTAGGGTGACTGACGGGCCAATGGGGACGAAGCTCGGCCAGTTACGGGCCTGGCTGGAAGGTCGAGTATGGATGCCAGCGGATCGCCCGACCCACGTGGCTGCGCCCGTCGCGCCGCACGGGAAGGTGATGCTCAGCGGCGTTCTGCTTCACATGACCCGCGAGGACGTTTTTGTGCGTGCCCGCGCCGCGCTGGCGAACGATGATGCAGGTGCGAGACGTTATCGTGACTGGTATGTGCTGGTGGATGATCAGCGCGTGGCCGCAAAATGGCTGGCTAGTGTGATCAGCGGCCTGCCGACGTCGCGGTTCGATGCGTCCAATGCCCGACGTGCCCTGTTGGCGCTGGGCATTGATGTAGAGCGGGAAATTTGAGCACAAGACAAGACGACACCGGGAAGCATTAGCCTCCCGGTGTCGTCTTGTCTTACGGCTATCCTACGCCGTCGCCTTGCGCCTTGTTGGGTGCTTGCGATCCGACTTGCGGGTCAGTCCGATGATCTCTACAGCGGAGGAGTCTGGGCCATACTGGGCGATCACCTGAGTCTTCACGCCAAGGGCGATGTCGTGCAGGAAATGGGCCGTATCCTGCTCGACGACACGAGCCTGATCAAGGGCGTCCTGTGCGCGTACCGTGGACTGCTCAGCCTGGGACAGCGTTGCCTCGGCCATCTGTAAGGCTGCCACGCTATAGGCTCCGTTCAGCGGCTGGTAGTCGCTCAAACCTTGGATGGCCAGCAGCAATGCACGGTCGGCGGCGATGACGTCGGGTGGGAGGCGGTTCCTTCGTGCAGCCAAGGGTGTGTCTCCTTTTGTGATGGGGGCTACGATGTGTGACGCTCGATTGCGCACGAATATTATGATATACATACGGGAATTGAATGTATAGTCCCCCAGAAGTACGCAATTGACTGACCATAAGTTACAGTGTTGACTAGTACCGATGGGCTATGCCGAGGTACCACCATTGAGGTGGCAGGCCAAGTGTGTCGAACACCATACATCTGCCACAGATTGAGGATGCACGCCCGCAGATTGAGGATGCACGCCCGCAGATTGAGGATGCACGCCCGCAGATTGAGGATGCACGCCCGCAGATTGAGGATGCGCGCCTATAGATTGAGGATGCACGCCCGCAGATTGAGGATGCGCGCCTGTAGATTGAGGATGCACGCCTGTAGATTGAGGATGTATCTGATACCATAAGGCGCAACACCGCAGAAGTAACCCTGTCACGCTGAGCGAAGCGAAGCGTCCCGGTGTGCATCATCATCGCCGGGACGCTTCGCT
>CAIXLU010000710.1 GCA_903920315.1 uncultured Oscillochloris sp. | reverse complement strand
GGCAGTTATTACACGCCACGCGCTATTGTCGCCTTTATGTGTCGCGAGGGACTCAAGGGTTATTTGCACACGCAGTTACCGGCGGAAACCCCCGACACCATCGCTCGCTTTGTGGATGAGCGCGGGGCCAGCGATCTGCGTAACCCCGAGGCGGTATTGGATGCCTTGAAGCACGTTCGCGCCTGCGATCCCGCCTGTGGCAGCGGCGCGTATCTGCTCGGCATGCTCCAGGAGATCCTCGCCCTGCGCACGGGCCTCTTTGCGGCTCGCCACGTTGATCCGCTGACCACCTATCAGCGTAAATTGGAGATCATTCAGAACAATATCTACGGCGTGGATCTCGATCCGTTTGCCGTGAACATCGCCCGCTTGCGACTCTGGCTCTCGCTGGTGGTGGAGTACGAGGGCGATACCCCGCCGCCGTTGCCCAACCTTGAGTACAAGGTCGAAACGGGTGATAGCGTGGCCGCACCCGATCCCTCCGGTGGCCTCCAGCTTGATATGTTTCGGCAACAGCAGATTAGCGACTACTTTGCGCTCAAAGAACGCTACCTGACATCGCATCACGGGGAGAAAGTGACCTTGCGACAGCAGGTGGAGGCGAAGAAATGCGAGATATTGGCGTGGGCGCATCCTCACGGTGGCATACAGGGCTTCGATTGGGCCGTCGAGTTTGCCGAAGTTTTTGCCACCGGCGGCTTCGATATTGTGGTTGCTAACCCGCCGTATGTGCGCCAAGAGTTGATCACGGCACACAAGCCCATGCTCCAGAAGATCTACCCCGAAGTCTATACCGGCGTGGCCGATCTCTACGTCTACTTCTACGCCCGTGCGCTCCAGATGCTGCGTCCCGCTGGTATGCTGGCCTTCATCTCACCCAATAAGTGGTTTCGAGCCAACTACGGCAAGCCCCTACGCACGCATATTGCGGATACGTGTGCGGTGTACAGCATCACCGATTTTGGTGATCTGCCCGTATTTCAAACCGCCATCACCTACCCGATGATTTTTGTCGCACAGAAGGGCCGTTCATCGGCGCATACCCCCATCTTCACTCCCATCACATCCC
Organism: uncultured Oscillochloris sp.; assembly: GCA_903920315.1. GTDB lineage: Bacteria > Chloroflexota > Chloroflexia > Chloroflexales > Chloroflexaceae > Oscillochloris. The sequence continues at coordinate 1,058 of CAIXLU010000710.1, read as the reverse complement.
TAGAGCCGCCCTACCCGGATGTGCTGATGCTCATGCAGACCCACGGTCAAGCATTGCCCAGCACTGCCATGCAAGGCGCAGACTGGCATTTAGATACACCTGCCGCTGTGCGCCTGTTAGAGAAGCTGCGCGCAGCGGGAACGCCCCTGGGTGAGTATGTGAAGGGACGCTTTTATTACGGGATTAAGACCGGCTTCAATGAGGCATTTGTGGTAGACCGTACCACTCGTGACCGGCTGATTGCCGAACACCCCTCATCAGCAGAACTGCTCAAACCCTTCTTGCGCGGCAGGGATGTGAAGCGTTGGCGGGTGAATTCACCTGATCTCTGGTTAATCTTCACGCGGCGCGGGGTTGATATACACCACTATCCAGCTATTCTGAACCATTTGAGCCACTATAAATCTGAACTGATGCCCGGTGTCCCCGGTGGTCGCAAGCCCGGTAGTTATGCATGGTACGAGATCCAGGATAACGTCGCCTACTGGCAGGAATTTGAGCAGCCAAAGATTTTGTACCCCGACATCTACGAGCATCAGAGCTTCACCATTGACCAGCACGGGTTCTATGCAGGAAACACCTGCTACTTTATTCCGACAGAAGAAGCGTGGCTCTGTGGCCTACTCAACTCACAGACCATTGAATGGTTCTACTCGAAAATCTCCAACACCGTGCGCGGCGGCTATCTGCGTGCATTTAGCAACTACATCAAACAAATCCCCATCCCGCACGCCCCACCCATCGAGCGCGAAGCCATCGCCGCACTCGCACAGCAATGCCTCGCGGCCAAAGGGCAGGGAGCGCAGGTCGCAGAATGGGAAGCGGAGATAGATGAGCGGGTCGGGAGGATGTATGGGTTCAGCGCGGATGATCTGAAGGCCATCCGCACAGAGCACGGGAAGGGATGAGGGGGGTAGGAGCGCAGATATAACGCATGTTTCTCCGGCACCGCCCGCCGGGGGGCTGAAGCCCCCGGCTAGATCTACGAAGCCCGCTAAAGCGGGCTGTATGAGCCCGCTTTAGCGGGCTTCGTAGATCTAGCCCGCCCGTTTACGGGC
>CAIXLU010000709.1 GCA_903920315.1 uncultured Oscillochloris sp. | reverse complement strand
GACTGGGGGGCGTTCCGCCGGGCGTCGGCCTGCGCCGATGCCGGAATCGCCCGCATGGGCCTGCGCCGCCGCCGGAATCGCCCGCGTCGGCGGGCGACCAGCCGTAGGCTCCCGTGGCGCGACTTCAGTCGCATGCCCCTCGCAGAGATGTGGGTAAAGATATGCCCATCGGGGGAGGGCTGGGGAGGGGGAATCGTGGGATATGTGACCTTTTCAGACAGCTTCTGAGTATACTGTAGAAATGTGCAGTCTCAGGAATAGACTTAGCAAGGAAGTTATGCCGTGTTTCACACGATCCTCGTCCCCCTCGACGGCTCGCCCGCCAGTGAGCAGGCTCTTGCGACGGCGGCTCGCCTCGCCCAGAATCACTATGTGACCCTTCACATCGTCCACGTTCACTCCCCATATACCACGACCCCGATCACCATCGAGGGCATGCCGGTGATTGACGAAGAGTTGCACTCACGCGCCGCTGATCACGAACTGGCCTACCTGCGTCAGGTAGCTGCGTCAGTGAACACCGCTGTTGAGCCGGTCGTCGCTCGCCTGGACGGGCCGGTAGCCTTCACTCTGGCCAGTTACTGCCAAGAGATCCACGCCGACCTGTTGATACTCACGACCCACGGGCGCAGCGGATTCTCCCAGCTTTGGCTCGGTAATGTCGCGGAAGCTCTGCTGCATAGCCTGGGCGTGCCCATGCTCCTGCTGCGCCCCACGCCCGTGCCCATTGCGCCCGCGCCCTTCCGGCACATCCTCGTGCCTCTCGACGGCTCCGCTCTGGCCGAGCAGATTCTGCCCCACGCAATGGCTATGGCCCACCACGATGAAGCCACATTGACTCTGCTGCGGGTTGTCGAAGGCCACTCGTCTCCCGACTCTGGGCGCAGTCCCCTGTATCGCCCTCACGAGATGAATGTCGCCGATCAGCGGGCTACAGCCGATCTCTACCTGAGCCGACTGGCTGCCGAGTTGATGACCGCCGGACACTCTGCCCACACCACGGTTGTGGCCGCCGAGCATCCCGCCCGCGCCATCCTCGCCACCGCCGAGGAGTGTGGGGCCGACATGATCGCCCTTGCCACTCGTGGGCGCAGTGGCAGTATCCGCAGCATCCTGGGCAGTGTGGCCGATAAACTTATCCGTGGCGGGACACTGCCGATGCTGGCTCTGCGTCCCAGCCTGCCGGAGAGTTGAGGGCTAGATAAGGCTGCTGCTCAGATTTCGTATTCCGGCGGAGCAACGTGATCACGCTGCGCTTCGCGCATCATCTCGTCCGCCACCGTGCGATGGATCACGGCGCGGAAGATTCCCCATGCCCGCCAGCTCCCGCCAATCTCTCGGTCAACCTGATCTTCTAGTCCTTCAAGGAAATCCGCCAGATCATAGAGCTGGGCGACGGTGACCTCATCGAATGCCTCAACCCGTTCGTCCGGATCTTGGACGACGAGTTCGCCACCGATTTCGTCCAGCAAAAAGGCGAAGGTGAAGAATGCATATGTATTGGGCGGCGTCTGCGGGCTATCGTAGGCAATCACGGCCAGAAAGCGGCGGACTTCCACATCAAGGCTCGTCTCCTCAGCCACCTCGCGCAGCAGCCCATCCTCAATACGTTCATCGGGCTGGATCCCGCCGGTGAGCAGACGCATCACCCCTTGAGGGTAGACATCTTTGCGAAAGGTGAGGATGCGCCCGTTGCGCCGCCGGATCACCATGCACGCCTCACCAATGCGATCTCGCTTCGTGAGCGGATCGAACACACCGTCGGGCAGATGAGCCAGCACCCGTGCGGGCTGCCCGTAGCGAGCCGATAGCTCGGCTACTTGAACCTCAATAGCATCGGGGAGTTTCATAGAAGTAGCCTCAGGAAACCCGCCCGTTTACGGGTGGGAGGAATGAGGCTTGTGCGGCCTCTATCCCTGGTAGGTGTTCGCCTCCGCGCCGCTTGCAGCGGCGTGGGGCACCACGTTCGTGT
>CAIXLU010000708.1 GCA_903920315.1 uncultured Oscillochloris sp. | reverse complement strand
CTCTTGCACCTCGCGCAATTCAGCGCCGCCATCGAGCATATGGGCCGCGAAGGAATGGCGCAGCGTATGCGGGGTGAGGTCGTGCAGACCAACCTGATCGGCGTAGCCTTTGAGAATCAGCCAGAACCCCTGGCGGGTCAGCCGTTTGCCACGATGATTGAGGAACAGCCCGCCGCAATCCTTGTCGGCGCTGCGGGCGATCTGTGACCGGGCGAGATCAAGGTACTCCTCAATTGCGGTGGCGGCGGTAGGTGTTAGGGGCAAGATGCGCTCACGACCCGCTTTGCCGATACAGCGCACCGTGTTCGCGTCAAGGACAATATCGGCGGTATTAAGATCCACCAGTTCACTCACGCGCATGCCGGTGGCGTAGAGCAATTCAAGCATCGCCTTATCGCGCAAACCCTCGGGGCTACGCGACTGGAGGGGTAACTCAAGCAACTCGTCCATCTGATGCTGAGAGATAGCCTTTGGTATGCTGCGATCCACCTTCGGCGAGTCGATCTGGCTGGTGGGATCGTGGGTGATCACGTGCTGAGTGGCAAGGTAGCCAAAGAACGATTTCACCGCCGCCGTGCGCCGAGCCACCGTGCTGGCCGCGTAACTCCGCTCGTGCAGAAAGAGCATAAAGGCCAGCATATCATCGTGGGTAACGGACTGGACATCCGCCACCTGACGCTCGTTCAGGAACGCGCAGAGCTGATCGAGATCGGTACGATACGCAGCGGTGGTATTGTCCGACTTCTGCCGCTCGCCCGACATATAGGCCAGGAAAGAGTCTACGTGCTCGTGCATATCGTATCCTGCCGACTGTCTGGCCCCACGACAGGGCGTTGTGGGTATGGGAGGAGAGTACATGGCTGAGGTAGCGCGTATGGTACCGCAAAGAATAGGCAGTGTCAACCACGATACCTACGAATTCATGAATGGCTCTCCAATGCACTATTCACGTATTCACGAGCTATTCGTGGTATACTTCAAGCGGTTTTGAAACCGACCGCAAGGCAGCGATGCGAACGAGGCTGATCTTTAACCCGACGGCTGGACAGGCCGAGTCCCACGAGGCGGAACTGAACGCCGCCGCCGCAGTGTGGCGCGATCACGGCTGGCAGGTTGAACTGATACCCACCACTGGGCCGGGCGATGGTCGGCGACTAGCGCGTCAGGCCGCCGATGCAGGTTACGATCTGGTTGTGGCGGCCGGCGGTGACGGGACGATCAATGATGTGATCAACGGGCTGGCCGGAACATCCACGGCCCTGGCCACGCTGCCGCTAGGGACAATGAACGTGTGGGCGCGGGAGCTTCGGCTGCCGCTTCAGCCACGGGCGGCGGCCACGGCAATGCTCAATTGGCAGGTGCGCTCGATTGACCTTGGCCGCGCCGGCAACCGCTACTTCCTACTAATGGCCGGGATCGGCTTTGATGCGGCGATCACGGCGGGGGTGCGGGCGGATGAGAAGCGCCGCCTGGGTGCCCTAGCCTATGTCTTTCGCGGGATCGCCCAGACTCTGAGCGTGCGTGGCAGCCGTGCCCGCATCCAGATTGATGGTCGCACGTTCACCGCCCGCGTCCTGATGGTGGTTATTGGCAATAGCCAACTCTACGGTGGTCTGGTGAAGATCACCCACCGGGCCAGCATTGATGACGGCATGCTGGATGTCTGTGTGATCCGTGGCGATAACGGCATCAGCGCCGTGCGCCACCTGATCGCCATCCTGCGCCGCCGCTATAGCCACAACCCCGAGATTGCGTACTACCGCGCCCGCTCCATCCAGATCACCGCCCGCCCGCGCCTGCCGGTGCAGGTTGATGGCGATGCGATTGGCCTGACGCCGATGACTTTTACGGTTGCCCCGCGTGCGCTCCGTGCGCTGCTCCCGCCCGATCTTCCGGAAGATTTGGCCCAGCAGCCGGCGATCACCGCCGAGCGGGCGCGCCGCACTTTTCCCCGTCTTTTTCGCTGGCTTTCACGACGATAACCACATGCACTCTGCTCGACGCACCACGCACGGCGCTCACTGCTGGCGTCGTACCCGATCACTTTGTCTCGTGCTACTGGTCTCTGTTCTGGCTGCCTGTAGCCGGAGTGGGGCAACCCCTGTGCCGGTATTGCCTGCGGCAACGACCGACACATCTCCCGGTAGTGCGGCATTGCGTGCCGAAAATATTGGCGGGCGGCTGCTGTTTGTACGCAGTGGCGTGATCTGGCAGTGGCGTGGCCGTGAGGCAAAATCGCTGCTGGGCAACGGCGATTCCTTCCAGCCCGCCTTCTCACCTGACGGCAGCCAGATTGCCTATGTGGTGCGGGGCAACGATTACAGCGACGTACTGCTGACTGACGCAGCAGGTGCGCCGGTATCTCAACTGACGACAAACGGCTCGCGGCTGCCGATCAACAGCCTGGAGCGAGTTTATGCGAGTACCTGGGCGCTCTACCCGGCCTGGGTACCAGCGGGCGACCATCTGGCGATTGCGGCGCAGCCCGCCCCCCCCGCAGGCGATCCGGCTGCTGAGTATAACCTGGATCTGTACGAACTTCCCGTAGGTATCGGGGCGCAGACGCAGATCTACGCCGCTGAGAACGCCCACTGCGGGCGCAGCGTCTATACCCCATCCGGTGATGCGCTGATCTTCGTACGCGCTGGCTCTGGGGCAACGGACGAACAGCAGATCTATCGCCTGGATCTCGCGGGTGGCACCGCAACGCCCGTGGCTGGCGCACCGACCCCCAGTTACGACCCGGCGATCTCGCCCGATGGGCGCTGGCTGGCCTTCACCGCCCGCGATGACACGCACACGGATGTGTTCGCACTGCCGCTTGCAGGTGGAAAGTCGCCGCTGCGCCTGAGCGATAGTGGCGCGGCACGCGCACCAGTATTCTCGCCCGATGGGCGGCAGATCGCCTTTCTCTCTATCGCTCCCGGCGAGAGTGGTTTCGATCTGTGGCTGGCCGATCTGAGTACCGATGCCAGCGGCGGACTACGCGCCGGTACGCCCCGTCGCCTCACCACCGGCATGCACCTCGACGCAGACTCGGGCCTCTCGTGGGCGAGGTAGGGAAACTAGAAAATAGCCGATAGCCGATAGTACTGATTAATCGATTCGTATTTGGAATGCGAAAACTGGAGAACAAGTTGCCGAATTGCTAGGACACTATAGTGATGTGATGTGTATTTGTTTTTCGCT
>CAIXLU010000707.1 GCA_903920315.1 uncultured Oscillochloris sp. | reverse complement strand
TTCTGCGCACAGTAGACTTTGAGCGTCTCCTGCGCCATCTCCCAATCCACCGCCTTGCCCGCCAGCAGGAAGCGGTTCAACTCACGCGCACCGGGCGTGACGGTGCCGCTGCCGAGGCCATCCTGCTCCAGCTTCGCACAGACCATCGAGAAGTAGTCCACCGCCGCCCGTACCTCGACGGGATGCGGCGTCAGCGCGACGATCTCCGGGTCAGTATGGCCGTCAAAGAAGGCGCTGGCCCGTGCCACCTGCTCCTCGGCGGAGGGGCGATCCAGGCGGAAGCTCGTCATGCGGGCCAGTGGGGCACCGGCGGGACGATCCGCATCGCCCTCCATGCCGGGATTCCAGGTGGTGAACAGCACCGACGACGGATGCACCGGGATGGCGATTACCCCGCCCTCCGGCGAGGGAATGCGGATTTCGCGGGGCGGCTCCATCGCGGATTGCAGCGCCGTCAGCAGCTTGGGGCTGCGCACCACCTCGTTGAGCGCGACCACACCGCCCATCGCCAGCATCTGCCCGACCGGGCCGAGGCGCACGACCGTGCGCCCGTTCTCAATCGCGGTGCCGCCAATCAGATCGGTGGGGTCGCTGCTCGGATCAATCTCGCGCTCAAAGTAAGGCATGCCCTGGCGTTCGACGCCTTCCGTGTCCACGGTGATCACCGAGGCGGCAAACTGGCGGGCCAGCTCGTTCTTGCCGGAGCCGGGTGGCCCGTAGAGGCCGAACGCGCCCAGGTTGCCCGCCGCATCCGCGCCCATCTTGCCGCCCAGATGCAGCAGTGCGCCGATGGTGCGCGTGATTTTGCGGGCCTGGGTGTTCATCGTGTACTCATCCCCCGATTTGAGCCGGGGGATGAGGCTGTTCAGATCGACCGCGCCCGTGTCGGCGGGCCGCGCCCAGGACGGCACCGCGCTCATGGTCGGGTCGGGCGCGGGACGGCGCAGCTTTGCCACCAGCGCCTCGTGTTCGGTGCGGTCGGCCTCCGGCGTCACCGGGCGTCCCACGGGCCGGGGCGGGGCCGGGGGCGTCAGCGCAGCGGCAGGCGCAGCGGCAGGTGCCGGTGCCGGGGCAGCAGCACCGGCAGGCGCACCGGCGGTCATCGCGGCGGTGACGCGATCCAGTACCGCCAGGGTGCGCTGCTCGGCGGCCTGCTGCGCGTCGATCAGACGGGCCATGAGCGCGACCATCGCCGGGTCGGTGCCGGTCATCACGGGGAGCGGCGCGGGCGCATCGCCGGGGAGGGCCGTGGCCGGGGCCGAAGTCGGCGCGACGAACCCGTTGCGGAGCAGAGATGCCGCGAGGTCGTCGGTGTTGACGCTCACGTTCGCCGTGACCTGCGGAGCTTCGACGGCGAGATGAACCTGGGGAGCCTCGACCGCGACGTGCGCGGTCGCCTCCAGTTTCTCAATCGTGATCTGCGGAGCCGCGACGTGGGCCGCCACGTCCACCCCGTCAACGGTGACATGAGGGGCTTCGACGGTCACGTTCACGGTGACTGGCCCCTCGCGGGGGGCCGGGGCCGGGGCGAGGTCAGGAGCCGGAGCCGGGGCGAGGTCAGGAGCCGGGTCAGACGCCGGGGCCAGCGCCGGAGCCGGGGCCGGGTCAGACGCGGGGCCACAGGCGAGACAGCCCGCCGCGCCCATGAACATGCCACACGACGGGCACCGCTGCGCCCCCAGGCTTCCGCCCAGGTTCAGCGGCTCGCCCCGCTTCAGCGCCGCATGCACAGCGAGATAACCGCCGTCGGCGGCGGCCACCACCACCTCGCTGCCATCCCGCACCCGCCCGCTGCCATCGCGCATGGCGGCAACATCCACCGCCAGTGCGCGGTCAAGATCGGTGGCGGGGTGCATGGCCCGGTACGCCAGCACCGCCGCCATCTGCGCGGATGAGGCGTTCGGCGTGCCGTCTACGTCTGCCGCCGTCGCCGTCGCCGGGTCATAGACCGCCGCGAGGTGGCCGTCCTCGTCGTAGACCTCGATTTTGCCGCCCCGCTCGGCCACCGTCCCCATGCGCAGCAGTTCCGTGGCCCCCACAAGGGTGCGGCCCACCATGATGCCTCGGGGCGGTTCGGGGTACAGGCCGGATCGCCGCGCCTCGCCCCAATAATCCGATCCCTCATACGTCTCACCGACTTTGAGTTTCTCGCCCCCGGCAGCGACCCACTCCCCCCTGGCCTCCTTCCGCGCCTTCGTGAACTCGGTGCCAATAAACCGGCCCGTGTCGTAGGCACTTCCGCCCGTCACGGTCACGGCCTCGGCTACGGCCACGGACACCGGGGCAGGCACGGGGAGCGCCGCGCCTGCGCCCGTGATCGCCGTGCCATCCCGCAGGGCCATACCCGACCCTGACGCCGCCGCGCCTACGGCGGTCGCCGCGAGCGGCACACGGGTCAGGCCCGCATCATTGAGGACGGCCACGATACGGGTGCCACCCACCTCCACCATCGCCAGCGACTCGCTCCCGTTCCACGAGGTCGGCGCAAAGCCCTGCGTGAGCGCCAGAGCCATGCCGTCCAGGGTCACGTTGACCGGCTCGCCGGTGATGGCGTGGCGCATGGAGACCGTCCCCGTCGTGCGGGCCTCGGCCATGAGAGCCGCCAGTGCGCCTTCCGGATAGGCCGACGCGGGGACTTTCAGCCGCCGCATGAGGGACTTCTGCACGGTCGCGGCGCTGGCCGTCTGGGGGCACAGGTGGCTGCCCTGGGCCGGGGCGAAGCGCCCGCAGCCCATGCAGCGGTGTCGCCCCAGTACCTCCTGGCGGATCGCCGCCAGCGTGCGCGATGGGCTATCCCCAGCCAGCGCCGCCCGTCGCTGCACCCCGGCGGCCACGGCGGGCAGGGGCTTCCCATCGCGCAGCGCCGTGAGGGTCTGGTAGACCGCCGCGTAGCCGTGCTGCGCATCTTTCTTCGGCATCCCCGTGGCGCTATGGGTGGGTGGCGTCACCCCGCGCTCCTTCATGACTTTGAAGAGCGCACGGGTCTGCGCCTCGGCTAATACCTGCTGCGCCGGGTTATCCGTCTGGGCCTCCCGTCGCGCCCGGTCAAAGATCTCCTCCAGGGCCGTCTCGGACGCCGCTGCACTGCCAAAGGTATCGCCCAGTCGCGCCGCCAACGTCCGCTCCGTCATCACGCCGAACGAGGCCGCAACCGGCGCAGTGCCGCCCCCGCCGCCTGTCCCGCCGCCGCCCGTCCCGCCGCCTGTCCCGCCCCCCCCGCCCCCGCAGACCAGGCGGTGCAACACCCCGCGATTGCCATCACATGACCTCCCACACCTCCGCTCATCATCGCCGATCGCCTGACCCCTGACCCCTGACCCCTGACCCCTGACCCCTGGACCCTG
>CAIXLU010000706.1 GCA_903920315.1 uncultured Oscillochloris sp. | reverse complement strand
GCTCCACGCTGCCGATGTGGGATCAACCGGGCAGAAGCATGCCGCAGCGCCCATCGTTGCCTATCGCGGAACCTACCGCTGGGAACCGACCTTCCGCCCTTTGCGTTTGGACAATTGCGACCAGGGCGCGTTGGGCCAGCAGAACCGTATTCGTGAGGGCGGCGTCTACCTGATCACTGGCGGGCTCGGCGGGATCGGGCTGCTGCTGGCAGAATATCTCGCCACCTTTCACGCGAAACTGGTTCTGGTTAGCCGATCCCCCTTTCCGCCGCGTGCAGCCTGGGCCGAGTGGCTCGCCACTCATGCCGAAGATGATGCGCTGAGCGCCAACATTGGCAGACTCCAGGCCATCGCGCAGGCTGGCGCTGAGGTGCTGGTACTCGCTGCCGATGTTGCGGACGAGCCGCAGATGCGGGCGGTCATCGCACAGGCTGAACGCTCGTTTGGGCCATTGCACGGAGTTATTCATACGGCTGGGATCACCCACGGCAGTCACCGCTTCATTCAGGCGCTCAGCCCGGCGGACTGCGAACCTCAGTTTCGGGCAAAAGTGTACGGCCCGCTGGTACTCCAGCACCTCCTGAAAGACAAATCGCTCGATTTCTGTATGCTCTTCTCGTCGCTTTCGTCAATCCTGGGTGGGATCGGCTTTGCCGCCTACGCTGCGGCAAATGCGTTTCTGGATGCCTTTGTCACCGCCCAAAACCAGACGAACGCGACCCAGTGGGTCAGTGTGAACTGGGATGGCTGGCGTCTACAGCCAGTCAACCTCCAGACCACGTCTGCGCTGGGCCGCAGTACGATTGAGCTGGCGCTCACCCCCACCGAAGGGATTGCCGTGTTTCGCAGCATCCTCAATGATCTCCAGGCCCAACCGCTTGCGCAGATCGTCGTTTCAACCGGGGATATCGCTACCCGCATCGGGCGCTGGGTAAACCCGGAAGCGCCCCCTCGCACGCCGGAGGCCACCCCAGCCCGCGTTCCGGCAACACGAGCATCACAACGTCCCTATGTCGCACCACGCAACCAGATTGAGCAAAACCTCGTCGCGATCTGGCAGGAGTTGCTCGGCATCGGCGCTATCGGCATCATGGATAACTTCTGGGAACTGGGGGGGCACTCGCTGCTGGCAACGCAGGTGCTAGCGCGGATTCGTACCACATTTCAGATCACGCTCTCGATGCAAAGCATCTTCGAGGAGCCGACCGTGGCTGGTTTGTCCAGCTACCTTGCCCTCACGCAACGTATCGCCGTCGGCGCTCCGGTTCCGGCCAGCCTGGGCGCTGACGAGCTGGAAGAAGGTGTTTTATGAGCGTGGCGCACGTGATTGCCGAGATCGAGAGTCTCGGTATTCGCCTCTGGCTTGATGAGGGTCAACTGCGCTATCAAGCGCCCAAAAACGTCTTGACCGCCGAGCTACGGAACCAGCTTGTCGCACAGAAGCCAGCGATTATTGCCTTTTTGGCGCAGGCGCGCCAGTCGGTCATACCAACGATTCAGCCGGTGGTACGCGATGTCGGCACGCGCATCCCGCTCTCGTTTGCCCAACAGCGGCTCTGGTTTCTGGCGCAGCTCGAAGACAACAGCAGCTTCTATAATATTCCCACGGAATTGCACCTACACGGGCCGCTGAATCTCCAGGCGCTCGCCGAGAGCTTTCGGCTCCTCGAAGTGCGCCACGAGATGCTGCGTACCACCTTCCCTGAAGTTGCTGGGCAGGCATACCAGCAGATCCATCTGCCAAACTTCACCCCTGAGTTGATTGACCTCACGGATCTGCCTGAGGCACAGCAGGCAGCGGAGGTAGCCCGCCGCTCGCGTCTGGCGATGAATTATCGTTTTGATCTCGCCAATGGCCCCTTATGGCAGGTCAGTTTGCTTCGGCTCAACGCGACCGCGCATGTACTCCTGCTGACCTTGCACCACACCATTGCTGATGGTTGGTCAATGGGCATCTTGATGCATGAACTCTCGGCCCTGTACGCCCAG
>CAIXLU010000705.1 GCA_903920315.1 uncultured Oscillochloris sp. | reverse complement strand
TAGCCCGCCTCGATACCCTGCTCGACCAACTTGTTGCCGGTGAGGGTCACCTGCTGCTGCTCTCTGGTGAGGCGGGCGTGGGTAAATCGCTCTTGGCGGGAATACTCGCCCGCCGCGCCATTGGGCGTCAGGTTGGGTTGCTCCAGGGCGCGGCGGTAAGCGTCGAATTGCAGACGCCGTATCGGGCATGGCGCGATCTGCTGGAAGGTTTTTTTGGTATTGGCCCGATCAATGATCGGGCCGCTCGCTGCAATGAGGTGCGGGCGCTGGTGGCGGCCACAACTCCAAAGCTGGTTCAGCGCACGCCACTGCTGAATGATGTGCTCCACCTGGATCTTGCCGAGACGCCGTTGACGAGCGCCCTGGATTCCCGCTTGCGCCAGGAGAGTTTGCTGGGTCTGATAGTGGCATTGCTGCGTGCGCGTATGTCCGATGGCCCGCTGCTGTTGCTGATTGACGACGCGCAGTGGCTCGATGATCTCTCGTGGCTGCTGACGGTGGGGGTTGCCCGTGCCCTGCTCACTCACGGCCTGCTCATGGCGGTGGTCCTGCGTCCGGTTGATGTTGCTGATGCGGCAACCGATCATCTCTCGATCCTGGCCCATCTGCCGCACACCGAGGGACTACATCTAGAGGGACTGCACGCCGACGCGATAGTTGAATTGGTGTCGCGGCGTCTCGGTGTCTCCCCATCGCGCCTGCCGCCGGCGCTGGCCGACCTCGTGCGAGAGCGGGCTGTCGGCAATCCCTTCTTCGCCGAAGAGATCGTTAACAACCTGCGCGACCGCGAGTTGATCCGGGTGGATCGTGTTGATGGTGTACCCACATGTTTGGTCAGCCCCGACCTGACGACCGGGCAGGCTCCGTTGCCACACACCATCGAGAGCCTGGTGCTGGCCCGCATTGACCGGCTGCCCGCCGAGCAGCAACTCTTGCTCAAGGTGGCGGCGGTCATTGGTCGTAGCTTTAGCGAGCGACCACTGCATGCCACGCTGCGCCGCTATATCCAAATTGAGCGACCAGCCCTGGCAAGCCACCTCGATAACCTCACCCGTCACGATCTGACGCTGCCCGAAGTGATTGAACCCGAGTTAACCTATATTTTTAAGCACCTCATCACGCATAATGTGGCCTACGAGACGCTGCTCTTCGGACAACGGGCCGAGATTCACTGCGCCGTGGCAGCGTGGTATGAGCGATCCTACACTGGGCGGCTGGAGCCGTTCTATCCGCTGCTCGCGTACCACTATCGGCTGGCCAACGACCAGGAGCGTGAGGCGCGCTACGCCCGTCTTGCCGGTGAGCAGGCGGCGGCGCTCTGCGCACATGAGGACGCCCTGATCTACCTGAGCCGGGCGCTTCAGCTTACCTCCCCCACGAACAACGTCGGGCGCTACGAGATCCTGCTCGTCCGCGAGCGGGTCTACGAGATGCTGGCCCGCAGTGAGTTGCAGGCATCCGATGTGCGCGCCCTAGAGGTGGCAGCCGAGCGGTTGGGCGATGACTGGCGGCAGGCGAAAGCCGCCCGGCGGCGGGCGAACTTTGCCGAGCGCGTGAGCGACTATGCGGCAGGGACGCGGGCAGCCGAGCGGGCAACCGCCATCGCGGCGGCGCTGGGTGATCATGAAGGCGAAGCTGAGGGGTATGTGCTGACGAGCAGAATGCTTTTGAAGCAAGGGCGATCTACGGAGGTGCGCGAGTACCTGGAGCGTGCCCGTGCGTTGCTGGATGATGCTGGCCCATCGCGGTTGTCGGGCCATATCTTGCACGCCCTCGGGGTGACGCAACTAACCCAGAGTGACGAGATCGGGGCGAAGGTCTACTTTACGCAGGCGGCGGCGCTCTTCCGTCGGCTAGGGGATCGGCGCAGCGAGGCCGTCGCACTTCTGGGCCTGAACGCAGTGGCCTCGTACTCAGGAAACTACACCCTGGCCCAGGAACTGGCCGCGCAGGCGCTGGAGTTGCATCGGGCTGTGGGCGACCGGCAGGGCGAGGCCCAAGCCCTGGGCAATATGGCCGACGACTATCTGGCGGTGGGAGACTACCTGGCGGCCAGACGATGTATGGAGGAGTCGCTTGAGATTTTTCTCATCAGCGACAGTTGGGAGGGCAAAGGATGGGCCTTGAACAACCTGGGTGAAGTAGCCCTGGCCCTGGGCAACTACGCCGAGGCAGAGGATCGCTTCTCCCAAGCGCTGACGATCTTTCGGACATTTGATCTGGCCGAGTTCAGGAGTGGCGCAGTACGATTCCTCGGGTTGCTGGCGTATCTGCGCGGCGACCATACGGCGTCCCTGGCTCAAGCCAACGAAGCGCTACGCATCGCCATAGAGATTGGCTGGGTGCGTGGACAGAGCTACGCCCTGATGGTGCGCGGACACGCCCTCTGCGGCCTTGGTCGGCT
>CAIXLU010000704.1 GCA_903920315.1 uncultured Oscillochloris sp. | reverse complement strand
TGCCAATCATTCCACGTCACAGTATCAGCCACACTGCTGCTCGTACCCTCCGTCTTCGCGGTGCTGTAGGTCTTCTCGGTGCCGGAGCTCATGGTGTGGTCGGTAGTTACCGTGGTGACGAGGCCCACGTGGAGTGAGGACTCGACCACGTCAACCTCAGGGGTGGGGAAGGCGGCAACGAGCGGGTGGTTGCCAGGGGCCTTGACCCAACTGGGCATACTGGCAGTAATCACACCCCAGTCCTCATTGCGCGGCAGCACGCCGTAGCCGCAGAAGCCGCCGCTGCCGGGGCAGTAGGTATTGCCAAACAACTCCTGCCCGTCATCAAACTTATCGCGGTCGGTCGACTCGATATTGGGGTTAAGTCCCAGATCCCAGATCTCCGCCTGATCTGGCACCGAGTCCATGTCGTCGTCGTAGCAATTCGCCATGCGCAGGGGCCAGCCCAGGAAGGGCTTGCCGCTGGCAGGCGGGCCGCTGCTGCGGTTGCCCATCCAGTCTTTGAGCGCCTGCACCTCGGCACCATCGCTGGTTCGGTCGCTATCAGAGTCGGCTAGGTTTGGGTTGGTACACCACCAGCCTTCTTGGGTATCGGTCAGCCCATCGTTGTCGCTGTCAACGCTAGGCAATTCGGCAACCGCGTTAAGCTGTATCGGCGTCATACTCTGGGGCGTAATCAGCGATAGATCTTGCTGAAGCGATGCGCCAGAGCCTGCAGAAGCCAAGTTCGCACGGGTCATGGCGGCAAATTCATCGGTACCCTGCGGCTCAAACCGGAGCCGGGCCAGAGTCGCCAGTTGCTCGGCGTTAACCAGCACAAGGATCTGCGTCGCGCCATCGCGCAGCACGGTAACACCAATCTTCGCCAGTTGCGCTCGGTCGGTCGGTTGACGGAGGGTAATGGTGGTGCGGTAGAGGGTTGCGGCATTCGCCGTGGGGCGGGTCTGTGCAAAAACAGAGGAGACGGGCAATGTGACGGGAAGCGCCGCGATAACGATGCACACGAGACTGAACAGGCAAAGCATGCGGTGGGCTAAAGCATGACGTGTCATTGTCGAACTCCTCGGTTATGGGTTTGGATGTAAAGAGACCCCTCAGGATCTTATGGTTAGCCACATCATGGTGTTTATAGTAACATTTATTTTGCAATTGTAAATAAACTGTAGTACTCCAAAGCGATAGTATTTTTGATCCAATCCTTAAAGGTTGCCTTGGGGGCAGATGCGTAAGGGCGCAGCAGCACCTATGGCATCCCCACCCCTGACTCATCCGGGGCTGCTGCGCCCCTACCCCTCACCCCGAAATCATTCACCGGGGACGCGGAATCAATCACCGAGGTCGCGGAATCAATCACCGGGGACGCGGAATCAATCACCGGGGTCGCGGAATCATTCACCGGGGTCGCGGAATCAATGCCTGGGCAAGAGTGGGACGATATCGCCTTTGTCTCTCAGCCTTCTTGGTAGCGCAACGCGCCCCTACGGGCGGCGGTCAACCCTATTCGCCAGCACTTCCACGAGGTGACGGGCCTTTGTGGTGCGGCCTAGGCGGCTCAGCCCGCCGCCAATCTGGGTCATGCACGAGGCGTCCCCGGTGACGATGATGTCGGCCTGGGCCTCGACAATCCCGGCGAGCTTGCGGTCGAGCATGGCCTCGGAGATCGCGTGCTGCTTAACGGCGAAGAGTCCACCGAATCCACAGCACTGATCGTGTCCGGGCAAAGGTTTGATCTCGGCGTTGGCAACATGGGCCAGTAGCGCACGGGCCTGACGCCCGAGTCCGAGGAATCGCAGGCCGTGGCAGGCATCGTGGTAGGCCAGACTGCCGTGGTAACTGGCTCCAACATCGGTGACGCCAAGCACATCCACGAGGTACTCGCTGATCTCGTAGGTACGGGCGACGAGATCGGCGGCGGGTGTGGCGTAAGGGCTACGCTGAAAAAGCTCGGGGTAGAGGTGACGGATCATTGTGGCGCACGAGCCGGAGGGCAGCACAACATCGTCCCCGCCACGCAACACCTCAATGCTGCGCCCAGCCACCGCATACGCCTCGTCGCGAAACCCGGCGTTGAAGGCCATTTGGCCGCAACAGGTGAGGCCACGCGGCACGTGAACCTCCACGCCCTGTGCTTCCAGCAGGGCGACGGTCGCTTGTCCAATGCCGGGGTAGACCTGATCCACAATACACGTGACAAAAAGGGTGACACGCCGACGGCCTGGCTTCGTCGTCACGGCGGAGGCTCCTTCCTAATACGACAACGAGATTTTGCCACAGAAGCACACAGAAAGACACAGAGAAATACTTTTGTGTGTGCTTCTGTGTCTTTCTGTGGCCATAAATTGAGGATGTCTTGTTGTCGTACTAAGGCGCAGGCTCGCAGCGACCGTCGAGCAGTCCAAGCACCTCGTCGCGCATGGGCAGCGACGATTGAGCACCGGGTCGGGTGGCGGCCAGGGCACCGGCGGCGCAGCCCCAGCGTAGCGCCTCAGTCGGAGGCAGACCTTCGGAGAGGGCTACGGCAAACCCGCCGACGAATGCATCTCCGGCGGCGGTGGTGTCAACGGCCTGGACACGGAAGGCGGGCAGGATGGTGACGCCATTTGGGCCAAACATCGCGACGCCCCCCGCGCCGAGGGTGATGATCACATTCGGCACACCGCAGACGGCGCTCACGGCGCGGGCCAGTACTTCTGGCGGAACGCCGCCCGACTCGTCCAGAAAAACAGCAGCTTCGCTCTCGTTAGGCACGAGGTAATCTACATGAGCCAGCAGTTCGGGGGGCAGACGTTTGATGGGGGCCGGGGCAGGGTTCAAGATCACCGTCGCCCCGGCGGCGTGGGCGATGGCGGCGGCGCGGATAACAACAGGGAGGGGAACCTCCAGTTGGAGTAGCAGCACGCGGGCCGCAGCAATCAGCGGCGCGACGGCATCCACATCCTCAGGCGTCAGGGCCGCATTCGCACCGGGCGCGATCACAATCGTATTTTGACCGCCCACCTCCACCGTGATCAGTGCCACGCCGGTGGACATGCCGGGCGTCGGTAGCACATGTGTCACATCTACCTGATCAACCTCGGCGGAGATCCGCAGCATCTCGCCAAAGCCATCGGTGCCCACGCGCCCAATCATCGCGGTGCGTGCGCCAAGGCGAGCGGCAGCCACCGCCTGGTTTGCGCCCTTGCCGCCAGGGTAGGTAGCAAACGGCCCTCCGCTCAGCGTCTCTCCTGGTTGAGGCAACCGTGGCGAGCGGACAACCAGATCCATATTCAGCGAACCGACAACAATGATCATTGTGCTCCTTCAAAAATACGCAGTACCGCAGAAGTACTGCTGTTGTCCATGTCACGCTGAGCGAAGCGAAGCGTCCCGGTGTCCTTATCGCCCGCCGGGACGCTTCACTTCGCTCAGCGTGACAGCGTTATGTATGCGCCAAAATATTCTACAATCACAGGAAACTATAACAAACCGAAGGCAAAAAACGATCCAAAAACGCAGGCACAGGACAGGGCCAAACCTGCCACCACCTGCATCAGCGTATGGTTGCGGGTACGCAGCCTGGCCCAGCCCAGGCTCAGGGCGCAGAGCCACAGAACAAGGCCGAAGGGTTTGGAGTAGAGGGTGGCGATTGTGGCGCAGGAGCCGATCCCCGCCGCGTGGATGCTAATCTTCCAGAACAGGTTGATGAACCAGGATGTGCCGTTGAGCAGGGCTGCGCTGGCAAGCATGGCCACGAAGGGCGTTGGCGCGTCCAGGAAGATGAGCAGGGCGATGCCTACCAGTACCGTGAACATGCCGAACAGATAGAGTTCGTTCCGCTGCGAGCGCACCGAGACATCGTCGTCGGTATAGGCACCCTGGCGTAGCCGTATGGTGAAGAAGATCGTTGGTGGTAGCACCTGGATCATGGTGCAGAGAGTAGCCCAACCCAGGCCACGCGATAGAGGCAGAGGTCGTACACCGAGTATTCCAACAATAAAAATGCTGGCCACGCTCAGTGTGACCGGGTGAAAAATCTGTGAAATCGAGCGAGCCACGGCGTAGCCACGTCCAGGAGGCGCGCCGCGCCGCAGAGCCTCGGCGGTTAAGTCATTGTGCTGTGTCATATTTTCAGTCCGTCATGCGCGTGGGCTGGCCAGTGTGCGGTAGATGTCAATCAGACCAGCGGCGGCGCTGTCCCAGCTAAAGCGCTGGGCCTGGGATGGGCCAGCGGCGCGCAGCCGCTCGTGTTCACCCAGGGCGCGGGCAATCCCGCTCGCGATGGACGCTTGGTCGAGTGGGTCAACCAGCACCGCCGCGTCACCGACCACCTCGGGCAGGCTAGAGACAGATGCCGTTACTACCGGAGTGCCGCAGGCCAGCGCCTCTAGAACGGGTAGGCCGAAGCCTTCGTAGAGTGAGGGGTAGACGAAGGCGTTGGCCAGATTATACACCCCCGGTAGATGGGCGTCGTCCACAAAGTCGAGGAAGCGCACCCGCTCGGCTAGACCCAGGCGCTCCACGGCGGCAAAAATCTCTTCATAGAGCCATCCGCGCCGTCCGGCAATCACGAGATTAAGATCGGGGTATGCGCCCTCAGATGTAAGTTGCGCGAACGCTGCGATCAATCGCACCAGATTCTTACGCGGCTCTAGGGTGCCCACAAAAAGCAGGAACGACTTAGGCAGGCCGAGTTGCGCCCGCAACGGCTCGCATTCGGTGGCGGGCAGCGGGCGAAAGCGCGGGTTCACGCCGGGGTAGAGCAGACGCACCCGCTCCTGACCCACGCCCAGCTGCCGACTCACATCTGCGCCAGTGGCCAGTGAGTCGACCAGCACCAGATCGGCGCGGCGCAGCGAACGCGGCACAGCGGACATAAGATAGCGACGCAGACCCGCATCCGCCGTCTCCGGGCGCACCATAAAGGTTAGGTCGTGGACGGTGAGCAGGGCGCGGGCGCGGGTAGGCGGAAGGACAAAATCGGGGGCGTGCAGGATGTCAATTTTACCGATCAGCGCCTCGACCGGGATGGGCAGACGCAGACGTTGCCAGAGAATCGTCAGCAGGCGCGGGCTGATCGGGATGGGCCGAGCGCGTACATGGGGGTTTGCGGCACAGAGGGCGGACAGATCGCGCAGGTAACGACCATTAGGGGGCAGCCCGCCCGCCGCGTAGAAGAGTACGTAGCGCAGCGAACGGTCACGCGGCACCGTAGCGGCGATCAGCTCGCGAGTGTAGCGCCCGATCCCCGCGCCCTGCCATGCCGCTGCCGTGTAATCAACACCAATAATCATCAGGAAAATTCAGTGTATCGCGTGGATGTCGTTAACGAACCCAAGCAGTGGCCTAAACGTGCGCCGGTGGATGTGGCACATCCCGTGTTGGTCGATCGCCCGCTGGTGTTCAGCCGTGCCATACCCCTTGTGGGCGGCGAATCCGTAGGACGGGAAGGCCAGATCCGCCGTTCGCATAAGCCGGTCGCGGAATACCTTCGCCACCACCGAAGCCGCAGCAATGGAGAGGCAGCGTGCATCACCCTTGATCAGTGCCTCTTGCGGCAGAGGCAAATCCGGCAGGGGCAAGGCGTCAATCAGCAGCGCATCCACCGCACAAGGGAGAGCAAGAAGAGCAATGCTCATCGCGAGGCGGGTGGCCGGGACGATCCCATAGGCGTCAATGAGGAAAGCCGGCACGACACCCACACCAACTCCCAAAGCGTGGGCGTAGATGAGATCATAGCTGCGTTCACGTGCTGCTGCGCTCATTTTCTTGGAATCATCCACGCCAGTGAGAATGTCGGGATTGTCAAGGACATCAGGGGCGATCACCACAGCAGCAGCCACCACCGGCCCAGCCCAGCAGCCGCGCCCCGCCTCGTCAATCCCCGCCGGACGGGTCAGGCCACGTCGGCGCATCGCCTGCTCATACTCTGTCGTCGGCGCCATAATTCAACACAACATTCGCTCATTCGCTCCTAAATTCGTTGTCCAGATCGCCCACCAGTACCAGAGCCTGACTTGGGCCAACGCGCACCCAGTGCGTCTCCAGCGGAGTGTCACCGATTCTCAGTTCTGTCGTTTGCTGCGCTTCCTGCGGCTCTGCATGCAGTGCGGGCGCATGGAGCGTGAGCCAGTAGGCGAGATTGACCAATCGTGTATAAAAGCTGCGGTCAAGCTGTGCCAGCGGCAGAATCACCACCCGACCGCCTGGCACGAGAACACGGCGGATCTCGGCGTGAGTGCGCGGATCGGCGATATATTCGGCGGGGAAGGTGGCAAGAACCGTGTCAAACGTGGCCGGGGCAAAGGGGATCTGCTGGGCGCGGCCTTGAGTCAGGTGAGCGTGGTATCCGGCGCGGCGAAGGCGGTGTTGCGCGATGGAGATCATCTGGGGCGAGGTATCGAGACCACAGGCGGGGTGACTACCGGAGGAAAGGGCGAGATGGACGTGGCCGGGGCCAAACCCCAACTCAAGCACGCGCCCTCGGATGAAGGGCAGCGCGGCGAGCGCCCAGTGCCGCCAGAGTCCCCTCGACACCGCTGCGGCGACCGCATCATACGCCCAGGCACACTCGCGGTAGAGCCGCTCGAACCCCCAGCGGACGGCGCTTCCCTGGGCGCGCAATGCACAACGCACAACGCGAAATGAGGCAGACTCATTGTGCGTTGTGCGTTGTGCATCGTGCATTACTTAGTCCCGGCGTTCCTTAATGCGGGCGGCCTTACCCGTGAGGCCACGCAGGTAATAGAGCTTGGCCCGTCGCACCTTGCCACGGCGCATCACCTTAATGCTATCGAGGCGGGGCGCATGAAGCAGAAAAGTACGCTCGACGCCGATGCCGTGAGAGGCGATCCGGCGCACCGTGAAGTTCTCGTTGATCCCGCCGCTGCGGCGGCGGATCACCACGCCCTCGAACTCCTGAATGCGCTCGCGGGCACCCTCAACCACCCGGACGCCGACGCGGACGGTGTCGCCGACCCGAAACTCGGGAATTGTCTGCTTATACTGGCGTTGGGCCAGTTCGGTCAAAATCTGCTGCGACATTGCCCGTCGCTCCTTTCGTCCTGCACCTGTACGCTACGTTTACCTGGGAGCCGCAGACACAACGGGCATGGCCCGCTATGATCTGACATAGAAGATGGCAGGTAGCGCAGTGCTACCTGCCAGTACGGCTCATCGCTGGTGGCGGATTATAGCATAAGGGTAGCAGGGCGGCAAGTAAGGACAATTCTTCACCCCCACAACCCCAGCAAACAATGCCATTTGACAGATCTGACACTCGTTGCTATACTGCGCCCCGTCAGTTGAACGCGGCCCGGTACGGCAAGTCATACAGTTGTTTGACACGCCGACGAAGCTATGATAGACTGGCGAAGTTGTGACGAGGACGGCTGCTTCGGCGGAACGCTCAAGGCCAAATGATAGGGATGGAGAACGGGGCAGAGCTTCGGCCTGCACCGCTTTTTTACGCCTTATGGCCGTCACAACGCCCGTCGTACCTTACCAACTGACGCGATGCGAATGCTGGAGTTCGCTCCTGGCCGAGAGGCCGGGGGCATCCCGCCGAGTCGTTGCCGCGCGAGAGCGCCGCAGACGCAGGCGGAGGGAAGACACCATGAGCACACGATGG
>CAIXLU010000703.1 GCA_903920315.1 uncultured Oscillochloris sp. | reverse complement strand
ATGCCGTTCGCGAACGGGGAGTGGGGTGTTCGCGAACAACGCGAACGCGGTGCGAACACGGTACGAACGGGCGTATGTGTCACATAGGGGTTGCTATGTGACACATAGCATTCAGATTAACACAATGATGGTCGCGACTCTCCGTTGAGATTCTTATGAATAACAGCCTATATGAGCTATTCTACGAAGAAATGCTTTACACTCGGGTAACATTATCGGTGAGGTCGTGCGGTCCGCTGGCCTCGCTGATCAAGTGTACCAGTTCGATCGGCCAGCCGGTCATCGTCACACAAAATGAGACATTATGCCCCGCTCTGCGCTACCAACTGCACACACTCACTCAGAATGGCGAACCCACGATCCAGCTCATCATCTGGAATAGTTAGCGGTGGCATACATTTGACGACATGATCCTGAGCGCCGCTGGTTTCGATCACGAGGCCCCGCTCGAAGGCCGCACGACAGACCGCCTGCGCTCGGCTGCCGGTCTGACAATCGATGGCCTGGATCATGCCGCAACCGCGCACGGTCACTGCAAGATCGTGCCACTCTGCTACAATAGCGAGCAGTCGTGAGCGCATATGCTGTCCTTTGCGCTGGATCTCGCCAGCAAACTGCGCGTCAGACCAATAATGATCGAGGGCGCTTGCCCCAGTGACGAAGGCGAGATTGTTGCCCCGGAAGGTGCCGGAATGTTCCCCTGGCCGCCATTGGTCCAGGTCGGGCCGGATGAGTACCACCGCTAGGGGCAGGCCAAACCCGCTCAGCGACTTCGAGAGCGTGATGATATCGGGCACAATCCCGGCCTCCTCGAAGCTGAAGAAGGTACCTGTGCGCCCGCACCCCATCTGGATGTCGTCAACGATCAGCAGAATCTCGTACTGGTTACAGAGGGCGGCGAGGCGCTTGAGCCAGACTGCACTGGCGACATTGATGCCACCCTCACCTTGGATCGTCTCGACCAGCACCGCCGCCGGAAGATCCATGCCGCTCCCCTCATCACTCAGAACACGCTCGAAGTAGTCGAGCGTGTCTACCTCCGGGCCGAGGTAGCCGTCATAGGGCATGAAGGTTACATTCGACAGGGCGACGCCTGTGGCGTTGCGGTAGTAGCGATTCCCCGTCGCCGCCACCGACCCCAGCGACATGCCGTGAAACCCGTTGGTAAAGGCGATAACGGTGTGGCGCCCGGTGACTCGCCGCGCAAGCTTTAGGGCCGCCTCGACCGCATTCGTCCCGGTTGGCCCGGTGAACTGCACTCTGTAGCTCAGGTTGCGCGGCTGGAACACGTTGTGCTCAAGCGACTCCAAAAAATGTTGCTTGGCGCGGGTCGCCATATCCAGGCTATGGGTGATGCCATCTGCACTGATGTAGCTGAGGAGGTCTGCTTTGAGGTGCGGGTTGTTGTGGCCGTAGTTGAGCGTGCTGGCCCCGGCGAAGAAGTCAATATAGCATCGCCCCGCCGCATCTTCCAGAATGGCGTTGCGTGCGAAGGTGAAGACCGTGGGGAAGGCGCGGCAGTAGCTGCGGACATTGGACTCCAAACGTTCGAATGTTTCCATTGCGACCTCCGTGCTTAGAGCCTATCCGGGTAGCCGGGATATGAAAAAGGATTTTTCAGGGAGGGCTTGTCCTCCCTGAACTCTCCGCAGCGACATTCGGATAGATGCTTAATCCCGGCCTGCTTCCTGGCTGGTAAACAGCGGGAGTGCGGCATTGGCGACCCCCGCCGCCATACCAGTCGTAAAGATGAGGATCGATGCGCTATAACCCACGATGCCGGTGAATGCGCCGAGGATGATGATTGAGCCGGGTATGATGCTACTAACCAGATTGCCGCGCATGCTGGCTTCGAACTGCTGGGAGAGCTTGAAGAGCGTCTCTAGTTGGCGTAGCGACTGATCCATCAGAATGATCTGGGCGGTGTCGGTAGCGATGGAACTGGCCCCGCGCAGCGAAACCGAGACGTTGGCCTTCTTCAGGGCAATCGAGTCGTTGATGCCGTCACCGACAAAGCAGACTTTCTTGCCGTCCTGCTGGAGTTGGGCAATCAGATCGGCCTTATGTTCAGGCAAGGTCTCGGCAACGTAGCGGTCAACCCCCAGCGTTGCGGCCAGAGCAGCGGTGGGCCGCTGGTGGTCGCCGGAGATGATCACCGTCTCGATCCCAGCCCTGCGGAAGAAATCCACGATGTGTTTGGCCTCGGGGCGCACGGTCGGGATCAATTCGATGGCACCTGCCAAATACTCATCTACTGCTACATACACGAGCGAGTGGCCCTCTGCGTGGATCTGCTGCTGAAGCGCCTCGGTGCCTGCGGGGATACTGATCCCCTCCATATCCATGAAGCGGTAGCTGCCGACGCGCAGCCGCTGCCCATCGAGGCTCACCGTAATGCCGTAGCCGATCTCGTAGGCGGCGTCGCTGATCATTGGCACAGGCAGGCCGACGGCGGCGACCGCATCCAGAATGGCCAGCGCGATGGGGTGGGTTTGCCGCTGCTCGGCTGCGGCTGCGTAGATCAGGATCTGCGATTCGTCGTAGCCAGCGAAGGTGTGTACCTGCCCGACGTGGGGCCGCTCCTGGGTGAGCGTCCCCGTCTTGTCGAAGACGACCGTATTGACTTCGCCGACTTGCTCTAACGCCCGGCCATCTTTGATCAGGATGCCGTGGCGGGCGGTCAGTTGGAGAAAATTCATCACGCTCAGCGGCCCCAGCGTACGCATGGTGCGCCCAACGCCGGAGAGGAGGATTGCCAGCGCTTGGCTGGAGCCAACGAAGGGCATAGAGATGACGGAAAGTAGGAGGGTCGGGGCGGCAGAGCGGTCGGCGATCTCCTTGCCACGGAGTTGCACCGAGGCGGTAAAGTTTGAGGTTTCGTGGAGGATCTGTCCGACCTGGGCTGCTGTGGTCGCGGAGCCAGTCTTTTCGACGTGGATAATGATTTTGCCGGTGAGTACCACCGTTGCTGCGAAAACCGGGTCGCCGACGCCTTTCTCAGCCGGTTGTGCCTCGCCGGTCAGCATATGCTGATCAATGCTGGCGAGCCCGCTGTGGATCAGACCATCGACCGGGATCATCTGTCCGGCGTCTACAACCACGAGGTCGCCTGCCTGCATCGTCTCGAAAGGAACCTCGATCTCGATGCCGTCCTGCACCACCCAGACATACCTGGGCTGCTGCCCAAAGAGGTTCGTGATCTTCTGGCGCGTACTGTCCTTGCTCTCGGTCACAATCATCTGGGTGTAAGAGAAAATCAAGCCGCCGATCTCGCCGACCACCAGCACCGGCAGGTGAGTTAGGGCAAACCCGGTTGCCCCAATGCTCAAGCATGCATCCACCACGGTTGTGGTGATGCCTTGGGTGCGTAGTTCCTTCCATGCCTGCTTATACATCGGGATGGTGAGGTAGAACATGAATGGGAGGTGGATCGCGATCAGCGGGGTATACACAATCCAGCAGAGCGTGGTGCTCGCCAGCAGGGCCAAGTGGAACTTGATCTGTCTGCGGGCAAAAAGTTGCTCCTTACTGATCACCTGCGCATCAAGCGAGATCGCCTTCATATGCTGGGCGCGCCTGTCCTCAAAGAAGGGGTCTAGCTTTTTGCGCTTAAGGGTCTGAAGTCGGCTGACCGAGCGTTTGAGCCAATGCCCAGGATCGGTGGTAGGCGCATCGGCGGTGAGCGTATCAGGCTGCTGGGTGAGGACGATGATCAGGTTAGTGCGTCGGTACAGCGGATTGCGGCTGATCAGGCTCTGCGAGGCATCGATCACGTCACGTAGCACCGTGTCAATGAGGAGGCGTTGGTCGGCGCTCACCCGGGGCTGGGCCAGGAGCGCGCCGAGAGTCTCACGCTTCCGCAGCGGGTTGATGTCAGTCAGGGGAACTCTAATCGGTAGGCGCATGGGAATCCCTCTTCGCTATCCGCTGGAAGCACTCGCGCAGCCGCAAAGCCAGAACCTCCACGTGGGGGCGGCCCATCATGGTCAGGTGATTGCCGGGTATAGAGATTACGTCAACCGGCCCTTCAGCAAACTGCGCCCATCCTAGTACCGGATCATCATGGTGTGGTGCAACTTGCTGACCCAGATACGGAGCCGGGGCCAGCGGCTCTTCCGTGCGGAAGAGGGTTATCGCGATGGGGATGTCTGGGCCGGGGTTGTACGTAGTCAATTGATTACACTTGAACACCTCAATCCAGCCACGGGCCTGCTTCAGATCGGATCCTGCCGGCAAGAGTTGGAGCCGCTCCAACTCGGCTTTGAAGTGGATCATTTGCTCCTCGGGCGCGAGCCGACGCAATTCCTCGGCCACGAGAATACTTTGTTGGCCCGACACCGCGCCGAAGGCACCGGCCAGCGCGACTAACCAGCGCGCCTCATCCCAATCTGGCTGTCCCGGTAGCGGGGCCGGGGCCGTCGTGTCCAGGAGGATCAGTCGGGCCACGGTATGCCCGGCCTGGCGCAGCTGCTGCGCCATTTCGAAGGCGACTTTGCCGCCGAACGAGTGCCCGCCCACGACATAAGGGCCATGTGGCTGGACACGCTGGATGGCCTCGATGTTATGGGCGGCAATGGCCTCGATGGTGGTGTACGGGGCCGTCTCGCCATCCAGCCCGACGGCTTGTAGTCCATAAAATGGTTGTTGTGTGCCCACAAAACGGGCGAGGTCGTAGAGGTAGAGTGGGTTGCCGCCGGTGCCAGGTACACAGAAGAAGGGCAGTCCCGCGCCGTCGGGCTGGATCGGCACCAAGACAGACCAGTCGGCTTCAGGCGCTCCCGTCGACGTGCTGAGGTGTCGGGCCAACTGCTCGATCGTCGGGCTCTGGAACAAAGTGGACAGAGGCAGGTTGATACCAAACTGCTGCTGGATCTGGGCCATCAGCCGCAGAGCTACCAGCGAGTGTCCCCCCAAATCAAAGAAGCTGTCCTGTATCCCAACTTGGTCAATCCCTAACACCTCCTGCCAGAGTTGGACGAGTTGTTGCTCGACCTCAGTGCGGGGCGGCACCGGCTCCGCTCGCGCCGTCGTACTCGCGGCGGGACGCAGCGCCGGAGCCTGACCGGGGATCAGCATCAGGTGTTGCACGGGCTGATGCGGGTCGGCGACAAACTGATCGAGCAGCGCCAACAGGTGCGCCTGAAGTTGTTGAAGATCGGCTTCCGCCAGACGTTGCGTGTCGTAGACGAAGCGGAAGGTGAACGCCGCGCCGGGAAGCACCAGCACGGTGAGGGTGTAGCGGGTCTGGGCACCAACCGTGCGTGTGCCACGGATTCTGTAGGGGGTTAGTGCGAATGTCGCCGCGCCCGATTCTGCCTCCTCCAGCGGGTAGTTCTCGAAGACCAGCAGGCTCTCGTAGAGGGGCAGCGAACCGGGAACCTCACTCCACTGATGGATCTGCCCTGTCGAGCAGTACGTATGGGGCTGCTGCTCCAGCCCCTGCTCCTGGAGTGTATGAAGCCAGGAGAGCAGCGGCGTGTCGGCAGCGGGCGGCAGTTGGACGCGGACAGGTACCGTGTTGATGAACGGCCCCACCATCGTCTCTACCCCAACCACCTCTGGCGGTCGTCCGGACACTGTCGTCCCAAACACGAGGTCGCGTGCGCCGCTATGGTGGTGTAGCAGCAGTGCCCACGTCGCTTGGATCAGCGTACTGGTAGTGAGTCCGTGCTGCCGCCCCAGGGCCACGAGCGCCGTAGTGGTTGCCGCCGACAGGGCAAGATCGGCTGAGGCGTGGGCCGGTTCCGCTTGAGCAACCCGGCTGGCTACCGGCGTCGGTGCGGTGAAACCGGCTAGGCGCTCGCGCCAGAAGGCCGCACTCGCCGCCAGATCCTGCTGGCGCAGCCAAGTCATGTAGCTCTGGTAAGGGCGGCTCGGCGGAAGCTGAAGCGTCTGTCCGGCACATGCGGCCTCATACAGCGCCATAAATTCTCTGGTGATAATCGGCAGTGACCAGCCATCGCTGAGGATGTGGTGCCGGGTCCAGACGAAATGGTGCGTGCTATCGTCCACCGCGAAGAGTGCCAGCCGCATGAGCGGTGTCTGCATCAAGTTGAAGCCCTGCCGCCGATCCGCATCAAGATAATGTTCGATCTGCTGCTGCTGCGCCTCAATGCTGAGGCCACGCAGCGAGTGGTGGGCGATGGGCATGTGTGAATGGTATAGCACGAACTGGAGCGGCTCGGCTAGTTCCTCCCAGGCAAACCCGGTGCGCAAGGTGGTATGCCGTGCCACCACCTGTTGCCACGCCCGTGCAAACGCCTGGCGGTCGAAGGGCCCGCGCCAGGTCAGCGCCGACTGCTCGATGTGAATGCCTGAACTGGGGAAGGCCAGTGTCTCTACGAGCATCCCCTGCTGCGACGGCGCGAGGGGGTAGATGGCTTCGATCCGCTGGTGAATGGACTCTGCGGCGGGGTTGGCGTAGTCGATCTCACCCAGCAGT
>CAIXLU010000702.1 GCA_903920315.1 uncultured Oscillochloris sp. | reverse complement strand
GGTGCCGAACTGGAGCATGTGCGGGCCGACGATGTACTGCGAGTCGAGCAGCACAAATCCTCCCCGGCGTAGCCGATCTACCAGATGCACCAAAGCTACCTTGCTCGCATCACTCTCGCTGTGGAACATGCTCTCACCGGCAAACAACCCCCCGATGGCGACCCCGTATAGCCCACCCACCAGTCGGCCCTCACGCCAACTCTCGACACTATGGGCAATCCCTCGCCGATGCAGATCGCTGTAGGCTCGTACAATCTCCGCTGAGATCCACGTTGTCTCGCGCCCCGGCACTGACTTGGCACACGCCCGGATCACTGTCTCGAAGGCGGTATTGACGCGCAGTTCGAAACGACCGCTGCGCACGGTGCGGGCCAACCGGCTTGGCACACGAAAGCCGTCGTCGAGGGGAATGACCGCACGGATCGTCGGCTCGTACCAGCCAATCCCGCCGTCATCATTGGCCATAGGGAAGATGCCGCTACGGTAAGCGGCGATCAGCATGTCAGGGGTAAGCATTGCTACTCCACACGCCGGATTCCGCTGGTGACGATCTGAATGGCCCAGAGCAGCAGCGCCAGGGCGCTAAGCGTACCTAGCCCCACCGCCCAGGATTCGCCATTGAGGGCGAGGGCGATCCAGAGGGGCGCGCCGAGCAACCCGTGGGTGAGCAGGCTGATCAGCAGCACGGACGGAATGATGGCCATGATCATGCTCTGCCATGCGTAGCGATAGGTGGAGAGCAGCACGTACATGGTTGCGTACGAAATCAGCCCGGCCATGAGTGCGGCAAAGAGGGAGCTTGGCATGCCCAGAGGGAGGGCAAGCTCACGGTACGACCACAGACCGGCCCGCAGGCCGAGCAGTTCGATCAGCAGGTGGTAGAGCAGGAAGATCAGGTAGGTAAGAACGCCGGTGATACGGCCGGGGAACCACCAGCGGATCAGGTAGAGGTAGAGGACGAGTATTGCAGGCAGCGGATAGTGCCAGCCCGCAACCAGGATCTGCGCTATGGGTATGGGTTGCGTGAAGACGGCCCGCACGCTATCCAGACTCACTCCGTAGCTCACTCCGTAGAGTACATTCCACAGGGGCGAGGCTAGAACGCTCAGGTGCCCGGATACCATAGCGAATAGGTAGATCGGAGACCGCTGCTGCCAGGTAAGGTAGCCAGCAGCGCAGTAGCAGATGATCAGCAAGGCAATCGCAGCAGTCTCCATAGCTCCCCAAACAGATGGTTTCAGGTGTCAGGTGTCAGGTTTACCGTTCGTCGTGCGGGCTTCCCGCCTGCCGACGGTCATCTGGCGGGCTGGAAGCCCGCTCTACAAACTGTCACGCTGACACCTGGCACCTGAAACCTTGTCTTACAGATCAAGCGGATCAAGCCCAGACTGCCATGTCACCTTTAGCTCGCCGATGCTGAGGCGAACCAGGGTTTCCTCGCCGTCGCGCAGGAGTAACTCTCTCTCGGTGCGAACCTCGCCCACGGCGGCAATGATCACCTCGGCCATATGCGCCTCGAAAGCCGCTGCCTGTGCGGGCGCGATTTCTACCAGAAAACGGCTGGGCGTCTCGCTGAAGAGCCGGGCCTGTTGGCCCGTTGTCCCCGCGATCAGGGCGATGTCCAGATCAAGGCCACGATCACCGGCCATCGCCATTTCAGCGGCGGCCACAGCCAACCCGCCCTCGCTCAGATCGTGGCAGGCCCGCACCAGTCCAGCGTTGATCGCCGTGTGCAGGTGGGCGAAGGTGGCCCGCGCAGCGGCCAGATCAACATGCGGCAGGGCGCTCGTCCCTATATCAGTTCCGATGGCCTGGAGATGAGAGCCAGCCAACTCATCGCGGGTAGCACCCACCAGATAGACCCGATTCCCCGCCGTTTTCAGATCCATCGTCACGCAGCGGCGCACATCAGGGACGTTGGCCAGGGCCGAGATCAGCAGCGTGGGCGGGATAGCCACGCGCTGGCCTGAGGCATCGCGGTACTCGTTATTCAGGCTGTCTTTGCCGCTGATAAAGGGCGTACCGAAGGCCACGGCGGCATCGTAGCAGCCAGCGGCGGCTCGCACCAGACCCGCCATTCGGTCGGGTTGCCGGGGGTCGCCCCAGCAAAAATTATCCAGAATCACGGTGCGTGCCGGGTTCCCGCCGACGGCGACCACATTGCGTAGCGCCTCGTCCACCGCAGCCAAAGCCATCCAGTAGGGGTCAATCTTGCCGTAGCCTGGGTTCAGCCCGCAGCCCAGGGCCAGACCCTCGGTGCTGTGGGGTAGCGGCTGGAGAACCGCCGCGTCGCCGGGGCCATCGCACTGCTCTCCCACCAGAGGCTTAATCACCGTAGCTCCGCCAACTTCGTGGTCGTAGCTACGGATGATCCGCTCTTTCGAGGCGATATTGGGATGGCGAAGGAGAGCTAACAATTGCAGATTGCAGATTGCAGATTGCAGATTGGGTTCGGCACTCGGCACTCGGCACTCGGCACTCGGCAATTGCCGATGGGGTTCGGCAATCTGCAATCTGCAATCTGCAATCTGCAATGGCGTCCACACCGCCTCAAGCACGCGCTGGGGGCGACCATCGTGCAGAAAGGCCATATCAATATCAACCAGGGTTGCTCCGGCGTAGGCCACGCGCAGGTGCTTATCGTCGCTGAAGTGGCCGATCACGCAAGCTCCCACATCTTCGCTCGCGCAGAGGGAGAGGAAGGCGTCAATACTCGTGGGCGGTACCGCCAGCACCATACGCTCTTGGGCCTCGGAGAGCCAGACCTCCCAGGGCTGGAGGCCAGCGTACTT
>CAIXLU010000701.1 GCA_903920315.1 uncultured Oscillochloris sp. | reverse complement strand
TCTACGCTCTGCGCACGCAACGTCGTTACTCCGTCGGCGAAACGCACTGCCTCACGGACATGCCGTACCCAATAGTCTGGCGTCGTTACCTCATCCCCGGCCAATCCGCCCGTCAGGTTGGAGACCAGCGGCAGCATTGGTGCCTGGTAGCGTATCGTCTCCGCGACCGCCCGGAACGCCGTCAGCATCGGCTCCATCAGCGGCGAGTGGAAGGCGTGGGACACAGTCAGCGCTTGGGTACGTACTCCTTTGGCCGCACACTGCGCCGCAATGTCCCGCACCGCCGCCGTCCGCCCCGAGATCACCACGCTTGTTGGCCCATTCACCGCTGCGATGGACACGTCTTCCGCATAGGGCGCGATGACATCTCGCACCTGTGCTTCATCCGCCGCAATCGCCACCATGTGCCCATCCTGCGGCAATTCCCCCATCAGCCGCCCGCGTGCCGCCACCAGCTTCAGTCCATCCTCCAGACTGAACACCCCGGCGATGCAGGCGGCGACCAACTCCCCAATACTGTGGCCGATCAGGATGTCAGGCGCAATCCCCCAGGTTTGCCACATCTGGGCCAGGGCGTACTCCAGCGCAAAGAGCGCGGGTTGCGTGTACGTGGTCTGATCAATGACTGCGGGGTCGTTAAGGATCTCGCGCAGCGGGCGACCCAGCAGCGGGTCGAGGATGGCGGCGCAGGCATCCAGTGCGGCGCGGAAGGTTGGCTCGGTCGCATCCAGTTCCTGGCCCATCCCGGCATATTGGCTGCCCTGCCCCGTAAACAGGAAGGCGATCTTTGGCGCGGGCTGCTGCGCTGGCACCACGCCCTGCTGCCCGCTGCCCTGCACTAGCTGGGTGCGGAGGTCTTCCACCGACCCCGCCACCAGCGCCAGCCGCTGCGTGAAGTGGCTCCGTCCCACGTGCGTCGTGTAGCACACATCCGCCAGATCTGCCTCCGGGTGCGTCTCCAGCCAGGCCGCGTAGTGCGCCACGTATGCCGCCAGCGCCGCCTCGTCCTTCGCCGCCAGCGTCAGCAGGTGCAGGGGCCGCTCCACCGCATTCACCACCGCTGCCGCTACCGGCCCGGCCCCCAGCACTACATGCGCGTTTGTCCCACTCAGCCCGAACGCACTCACCCCCGCAATGCGCCGCTCCAGTGGCCACGTCTCCGCCTGCGTCGGCACGACCACCGGCAACGTATCCCACGCGATGTGGGGAGTCAGTTGGCGCATATGCTGATGGGCCGGGATCACCCCGTGCTGCAGCGCCAGCACCGTCTTGATGAATCCCGCAATCCCCGCCGCCGCCTCCAGATGGCCGATGTTCGTCTTCACCGAACCGATCCGCAGCGCGGTCATCCGCTCCTGCCCGTAAACCGCCCCCAGTGCGCGCACCTCAATCGGATCCCCCAACGGCGTCCCTGTCCCGTGGGTCTCCACGTAGCCGACATCCGCCGCTGCCACCTGCGCACTCGCTAGCGCCGTGCGTAGCAACTGCTCCTGAGCCAGTTTGTTCGGCACTGTCAGCCCGCTGCTTGGGCCGTCGTGATTTACCGCACTGCCCATCACCAATGCCAGCACCCGGTCGCCATCCCGCTCCGCGTCCGCCAGCCGCTTGAGCAGCACGATCCCGCAGCCCTCGCCCCGTCCATAGCCGTCGGCTGCCGCATCGAAGGTCTTGCTGCGCCCGTCCGGTGCGAGTGCTTGCAATTGAGAGAGCGCGATGAAGGGGATGGGCGTGATCAACAGGCTCACGCCACCCGCCAGGGCCAGATCACACTCGCCCAAGCGGAGGCTCTGACAGGCGAGGTGAATCGCGACCAGAGCGGAGGAGCAGGCCGTATCCACGGCTAGCGTCGGCCCCTGTAAGCCCAGGGTATAGGCCAGCCGCCCTGCGGCGATGCTGTGGCCCCCACTCGTCGCTCCATACGTGTCAATCAGCGCCGGGTCCTGCATCCCCGCCAGCCCCCCGTATTCCCCCTCCCCAATGCCCACAAAAACCCCGGTGCGACTATCAACCAGCGTCTGTGGCACCCTGCCAGCGCGCTCCAGCACCTCCCAACTCACCTCTAGCAAAAGCCGATGCTGCGGGTCAATGCCGCGTGCCTCGCGGGGGGCGATCCCAAAGAACTGCGGGTCGAACTGGTCCACCTGCTCCAGAAACGCCGCGTGGCGCGTGTACATCTTGCCCGCCTGCGGTCGTTGGGGATCGTAGTAGTCGGCGGCGTTCCAGCGTTCCGCCGGTACCTCCCGCACCACATCCGTACCGTCGAGCAGCAGATTCCAGAATGCCTCCGGCGTGTCGGCCCCTGGAAAGCGGCATGCCATGCTCACCACCGCAATCGGCTCCGCGAGACGGCGTTCGGTCGCTGGGGCAGATGGCACAACTGCCGCAGGCTCGTCAAGCGCCAGCACCTCGCTCAGCAGATAGTCGCTCATCGTCGCGACGGTCGGGTACTCGAAGGCCACGGTGGTCGGCAACTCGCGTCCCACCAGTCGCCCCAGTTCGCGGCGCAACTCCAGGGTCATCAACGAGTCCATACCCAATGCGCTAAACCCGGTGGTGTGATCAGGAAGGCTCTCCATCCCAAGCACCCGCGCCACCAGAGCCGCCACCCGTGCCAGCAACCACGCTCGGCGCTGCGCGGGGAGGAGCGCCGCGAGCGCGTGCGTCGGGGCAGACTCCGCATCACTGCTCGCTGGTGCGGGCAGGAGCGGGGCGAAGAAGGGCGATGCTCCCTCCAGCCGACCAGCGAGGTTGGCCCAATCGGCCTGAAAAATCCCCAGCGTCCCGGTTATGCCAATCACCCGCTGCAATGCCGCCAGGGCCAGTTCTGGGGATAACGCGGGGAGCGCCTCGTCACGGGCAGTGCGCGTGCGGGCGGCCATGCCCGCCTCTGCCCACGCCCCCCAAGCGATACTCAACCCCGGCA
The DNA here is from genome assembly GCA_903920315.1 of uncultured Oscillochloris sp. Classification (GTDB taxonomy): domain Bacteria; phylum Chloroflexota; class Chloroflexia; order Chloroflexales; family Chloroflexaceae; genus Oscillochloris. Next base: position 3,977 of record CAIXLU010000701.1, on the reverse strand, counting down.
GCCCGCGCTGCCGCCGATAGTGCGCCAGTCCATCAAGGAAGGCGTTGGCGGCGGCGTAATTCCCCTGCCCCGGACTGCCCAGCAGCCCTGCCGCCGAGGAGAAGAAGACCATCAACTCCAAATCGTCGTCATGGGTCAGATCGTGAAGCAGCCACGCGCCAGCAACCTTCGGGGCCAGCACGGGTACGAAGCGATCCCACCGCTGGTTGAGCAGGATACCGTCATCGAGAATCCCGGCGCAGTGGAAAACCCCGGCAAGCGGAGCATCACCCGCCCGCAGATCTGCCAAAAGAGTGCGCAGCCCGTCGGCATCCGTCACATCCAGGGCGGCCACGTGAACAGTGACCCCACGTGCCGTCAGGTGATCAATGACCGTGCGCTGGCCCGGCCCCGTCACCCCGCGTCGCCCCATCAGCACCAGATGAGTGGCCCCCTGATCCGCCAGCCATGTCGCCACCTGTAGGCCGAGCGCCCCCAGCCCCCCGGTGACGAGGTAGGTCGCCGCAGGGATGATCCGCACCGGCGACTGCGGTTCCGGTGTCGTGCGCGCCAGCCGGGCCACGTAGCGCTCCCCGCCCCGGTAGGCCACCTGGGTCTCGCCCTCAGGCGCAGCCACCAGCAGTGCGGTGCCGAGCAGCGCGGCTACGGCGGTGTCGTCACCAACCGGATCGAGGTCAATCAGCCCGCCCCAGAGGGCGCGATGCTCCAGGGCCACCACCCGCCCCAGACCCCAGAGAGTCGTCTGCTCCGGCTGGATCAGATCATCCGTTGTCACCGCCTGCGCGCCCTGCGTCACCACCCAGAGCCGGGGCGACGTACCGGGGCAAGTGGCCAACTGCTGCACCAGGCGCAGCACGAGCGCCAGACTCTGCCCCTGGAACGCCATCAGGCTCGCGGCGTCGCTCAGTACACTGCCTGTGCGCCCGTGCAGTACCACAATTCCGCGCCAGGGCTGGGTGAGATCCACGGGGTCAGCGTAATCCGCCAGGGTGACGACAGCCCCGCGTGCGCTAAGCTGTGCGGCCAGGGCAGTCGCTACCTCGCTCGGATCGGCCAGGATGAGCCAAGCTCCAGGGTCGGTTTCGGGAGGCGTGGCGGGATCGAGGATCTGGCGCTCCCAACGGAGCGTGTAGCAGAGGCCATCAACCGTGGAGGCCAACTGCTCGGCGTGCGCGGCGCTATCCAGAGCGCGGAAGGCCCGCGTGACCAGCGCCTGCTCCTCGGAGGTGAAGGGTTCGTACTGCGTAATCTGGCGCAAGAGCTGGGCGTGGTCGCGCATCTCCGTCCAGTGGAGACGGCTGGCGGTTGCATCAGGAGCCGCAACCCAGTAACGCTGGCGCTGGAAGGGGTAGGTGGGCAGGGCCACCTTACGCCGCACGACATCCCGCTGTAGCCCCGCCCAGGCAATCTTCGCCCCGCGCACATACATTGCCCCCAGGCTGGTGAGGAGCGTCTGCCATACCCCTTGACCTGCCCGTAAGCTTGGCAGCAAGGATGAAGGATGAAGGATGAGGGATGAAGCCGGAGTCGGGGGTTCGCCGATCATGCCCAGGAGGACGGGCTTGGGGCCGATCTCCAGAAACACCTCCACGCCCTGCGCGTGCAGGGTTTGCACCCCGTCGGCGAAACGCACCGCCTCGCGCACGTGGCGCACCCAGTACGCGGCGGTCGCCACCTCCGCGCCTGCCAGCCCGCCCGTCAGGTTCGAGACCAGCCGCCGCGTTGGTGCGTGGTAGGTGATCGTCTCCGCCACTGCCCGGAAGTTTGTCAACATCGGCTCTAGCAGCGGCGAGTGGAAGGCGTGGGACACGGTCAGCGAGTGGGTGCGGAGTCCTTTGGCCACACACTGCGCCGCAATGTCCCGCACCGCCGCCGTCCGCCCCGAGATCACCACGCTCGTTGGCCCGTTCACCGCTGCGATGGACACATCTTCCGCATAGGGCGCAATCGCCGCATGCACCCGCGCCTCATCCGCCGCAATCGCCACCATTGCCCCGTCCGGCGGCAATTCCCCCATCAGCCGCCCGCGTGCCGCCACCAGCTTCAGCCCATCTTCCAAGCTGAACACGCCAGCCAGACACGCTGCCACCAGTTCGCCCACGCTATGTCCAATCAGGATGCCCGGCTCGATCCCCCAGGCTTGCCACATCTGGGCCAGGGCGTACTCCAGCGCAAAGAGCGCAGGCTGCGTGTACGTCGTCTGGTCAATGACTGCGGGGTCGTTGAGGATGTCGCGCAGCGGGCGACCGAGCAGCGGGTCGAGGATCGTGGCGCAGGCATCAAGGGCTTCCCGAAACGTCGGCTCGGTCGCGTCCAACTCCAAGCCCATCCTGGCGTACTGGCTGCCCTGTCCCGTGAAGAGAAACGCGACCTTCGGCGCAGGCTGCTGGCTGCGCCCCATCTGGAGTCCCGAGGACTCGTGCGTCGTCAGGTACGCCGCGATCTGTGCGCGGGCATCCTCCAGGGAGGAGGCAACCAGGGCCAGCCGATGCTCGTAATGGGCACGCCCGCGCTGGGCCGTGGCGCACATATCGCCCCACTCCGATTCCTGGCTACGCTGAATAAGGGCCGCATACCGCGTAAGCAGATCGGTCAGCGCCTGGGGATGCTTCGCCGATAGCGTGAGCAGGTGGAGCGGGCGCGGATCGACGACCGCTATCTCTGCGGGTTGAGGTGCCTCCTGGAGGATGATGTGGGCATTGACTCCGCTGAGCCCAAAGGAACTGACCCCCGCCAGATGCGGATCGTCGCCTGTCCATTCGGTCAACTGCGTCGGAACCTGGAGCGGAAACTCGTGCCACGGGATGTGCGGGTTCGGGGTGCGCAGGTGCAGGTGCGCCGGGATCTGCCGATGCCGCAGGGCGAGGATCACCTTCATGAGCCCCGCCACCCCGGCAGCCGCCTCCAGGTGGCCGATGTTGGTCTTGACCGAGCCCACCAGCAGCGGGGTCGTCCGTGCGCTCCCCATCACTCTGCCCAAGGCCCGCAGTTCAATCGGATCGCCGAGGACCGTACCCGTCCCGTGCGCCTCGACATAGCTGATCGCCGCACCCTCGACCCGTGCGGCGGCGAGGGCTTGGCGGAGCAGGGTTTCTTGGGCTAGGCCATTCGGCACGGTCAAGCCGCCGCTGCGCCCATCGTGATTAACCGCCGAGCCCCGGATCAGGGCGTAGATGGTATCCCCATCGCGCTCCGCGTCGGAGCGCCGCTTCAGAATCAGCACCCCGCAGCCCTCGCCACGGCCATAGCCATCCGCGCTCGCATCAAAGGTCTTACTCATCCCGTCAGGCGCGGTCGCATGCATCTCGCTGAGGATGCGGCTACTCATCGGTGTCAAGATCAGCGAGACGCCGCCTGCCACCGCGAGATCACACTCGTGATGGCGCAAGGACTGACATGCCAGGTGGGTCGTCACCAGGGAGGATGAGCATGCGGTGCCTATCGTCATGCTGGGACCGTGGAGTCCGAAGCTATAGGAGAGGCGTCCGGCCAGGAAACTCGCCTCGCTGCCTGATCCTGCGTAGGTATTGATGCGCTCCTGCTGGCCAAGGATCTGCGCATAATCCTGGTTCATCACCCCCATGTAGACGCCGGTTCGGCTGCCCAGGAGGTCGCTCGTTACGATCCGGGCATCTTCAAACGCCTCGACACAGACCTCAAGCAGTAACTGTTGTTGAGGATCCATCGCCTGGGCTTCACGCGGCGCAATCCCAAAGAAGGCGGCGTCGAACCAGCCCGGTTCGCCCAGGTAATGCCCAGGATAGTTCTGGATCACGCTGCGCGGGCTGACCGCGCTGATGCCCGTGCGTAGCAGTTCCCAGAAGGCATCCGGGCTGTTGGCCTCACCAGGGAAGCGGCACCCCATCCCGATAACGGCAATCGGCTCATCATAGCCCGCCAGCGCACGCTTCTGTTCCTGGATGACCGCAGCAGACTTGCGCAGCGCCTGGCGTAGCTCATCATGTGAGGGTTGTTGT
>CAIXLU010000700.1 GCA_903920315.1 uncultured Oscillochloris sp. | reverse complement strand
TGGTGATGCGCGTGGCCTGCTCTGCGGGCTGCTGCTGGGCTGGGCCGTGATCAGCGAGTACCCCGTGGCCCTCGCGGCAACTGTGATTGGCGTCTACGCCCTGGTTCGGCGCGGGCCACGCTGGATTATTCCCCTCGCGGTCGGCGCTGCCTTGCCTGGATTATTGCTTGTTACTTACGATATGAGAGCCTTCGGGACGATCTTTCCGGTTGGCTATGCCTACTCGGCGCTCTGGCAGGATCAGCATCACACCGGCTTTATGAGCATTACCTACCCGCACCCTGCGGCACTGTGGGGACTCACGTTCGGCCTGTTCCGTGGGCTGTTTGTGCGCGCTCCCTGGCTGCTGCTAGCGCTCCCTGGCTTCCTCGCCTGGTGGCGCACGGGTCGCCTGCGGGCCGAGTGGTGGGCGCTGGTTCTGGTGGTTCTGCTCACCCTGCTCTTCTACGGCTCCTCGATGATGTGGTGGGGCGGATTTGCCGCCGGGCCGCGCTATATCGTGCCGATGATTCCCTTCCTGGCCATCCCCGCTGGATACTGGGTCGCCACGCACTGGCAGCGCTCGTCCCACCGTGCGTTGTCGGTGATCCTGATTGTCCTGTCGGTTGGTATGGTGTGGCTGGAGACATGCGCAGGCCAGAGTTTCCCTCCGGACACGATCACAAATCCGTGGATCGGCTACGTGCTGCCTGCCTGGGTCACTGGCGATAGTGCCCGCAATCTGGGCATGGCCCTTGGATTACGCGGCCCGGCCAGCCTGGTGCCTTTGATGGTGATCGTGATCAGTGCGGGTATGTTTTTGCTCTGGACAAGGCGCTCTCTTGCGCCCGCCACAGCCCCCGCCGTCGCCGGAGAATAGATCCTTATGCACATTCTCCTGCTCACCCAGGTGCTGCCCTACCCGCCTGACAGCGGGCCGAAGGTGAAGACTTACCACCTGCTGAGGCACCTCGCGGCCCACCACGAGGTTACGCTGGTCTCTCTGGTGCGCTCACCAGCCGAGGTTGCCCGCGCCCAGGAGTTGCGTGATCTCTGCGCCGAGGTTCATACGGTGCCGCTGCGCCGCTCGCGCCTGCGCGATGCCTACTACCTGGCCCGCAGCCTCCTGCGCGGTGAATCTTTTATTATCAGCCGCGACCACAGCGCAGCCCTGCACGCGCTTCTGGCCAAGATTACCGCCCAGCGCAGTTTCGATATTATCCACGCCGACCAGCTTAACATGGCTCAGTTCGCCGTGGGTCTGCCCGCTGGTGCGCGCATCCTCGATGAACACAATGCGGTCTGGACGATTGTGCGGCGTATGGCCGACCAGAGCCATAATCTGCTCCGGCGGATCTTCCTCGACATCGAGGCTTGTCGGTTACGCCGCTACGAGGCCGAGATCTGCGCCCGCTTCGATGGTATCCTCGCCGTGAGTGCGCCCGATCACTACGCTCTTGAACTGGCCGCCGTTGAAGCAGGTGTGTCCCTGCCACCCATCGCGATCATCCCTATCGCTGTGGACGCCCGCGCCGAGCCGCCGGTGCGACGCGAGTCTGTGCCGAAGACAATCCTCAGTATTGCGACGATGTTTTGGCCCCCGAATGTGGACGGCGTCCTCTGGTTCGCCCGCGAGGTCTACCCCCTAGTGCGGCAGGCCGTACCCGATGTACGCTTTGCCATTGTCGGTGCCCGCCCGCCCCCGAGCGTCATTCGCCTGACCGAAGACGACCCGAGCATTGAGGTGACGGGCTATGTGGATGATCCCCAACCTTACCTTGAGCGTAGTGCGGCCCTGATCGTGCCCGTGCGCGCCGGTGGCGGCATGCGTGTAAAAATCCTGGAAGCCCTGGCCCGTGGTGTGCCGGTCGTCTCCACAACGATTGGCTACGAGGGAATTGACCTCACTCCCGGCAACGAGTTGCTGGTGGGCGACACCCCCGCCGCGTTCGCCGCAGCCCTGATCTCCCTACTCAACGACCCCGCCCTTGGTTGTCGTCTGGCCGCCGCCGGTCGCCGGGTGGCCGAGGATGTCTACGACTGGCGCGTGGTCAATCCGCAGGTAGACGTACTTTACGAGCGCGCCCTCCAAAATGTTCATATTTATAACGACGGATGACAGGGGTCAGGGGTCAGGGGTCAGGGGTCAGGTTTACAGTTCGTAGTGCGGGCTTCCAGC
>CAIXLU010000699.1 GCA_903920315.1 uncultured Oscillochloris sp. | reverse complement strand
GCCGGGTTGCTGCGCAGAGTCACCACCGCAAGCTGATTGGAGGCGAAGGCGTAGACACTCTCCGGCCAGACTCGTCCAGCGTCAATCACGAGATCCATTGCCTGCCGGTGGGCGGGGGCAAATACGTCGGCCACGGCACCCTGGCGGAGTTGCGCCGCCAACCCCTGCGAGCCACCGAAGGTGAAGTGTACCGCAGCCCCCGGATAGACCATGCCGAAATCCGTACCAATGGTCTGGAAGGGGCCGGTGAGCGAGGCAGCGGCGAAGACATGCAGCGTGCGTGCGGTACCCTCCATCAATCCAGGTACGCGCTGCGGTGCGCGGTCATCAGGGGACTCGACCGCTGTAGAGAATCCCGCACTGAGCAGTACCGCCTGACCCTGCGGTGAGCGCACATAATCAACGAAGGCAGCAGCCAGATCGGGCAGGGGGCTGTTCACCATCATCGCGATGTGATAGGTCACAGCGGTAGCCGTGTGGGGCGCAGCGAGGCTGCGGTCCAGCCAACCCAGGAAACTCTCCATCTGGCGCACGCGCAACTGGAGGAAGCGGCCCGCATCGGGCTGACTGATCCGACGGATAAGCTGAGTGCGCAGATCGTCGCGCCAGACCCGGCTCGCCACACGCTGGGCCGTGAGTAAGGTGCGTACCGCAGACGGCCCCGCACGCTCAGCAAAGTAGAGTCGGGCCAGAAAGTCGAGCCGCAGATGCGCCGGGTCGTCCACGGGTGCGGTGCGCCAGTGGGCAAAAGCAGCGTTGCCGGCATCGGTTACGTGGAGTACCTTGCGCGGCGGACGTGTACCCTGCGGTTCCACGGTCGCCGCCAGGTAGCCCACCTGCTCCAGCTTGGTCACCAGGGCGTAGAAGTGGCTGAGCTTGAGCGGCCACACCGGCCCTAATGCATCTGGGGCAATGAGTTGCTGATAGACCGCATAGGCGTGCTGAGGCTGCTGGCACACGAACCCGAGCAGGGCGTGTTCAACAGTCAGCGGCGCTTGGTGGCGAGGGCTCATGCGGACTCCACAATGCAGCGGGGGATACTGGGGCATTACTAATTTATTGAATAGAAGCATTATCAACGAGGGAGAGTGTGTTGTCAATAGGTTGTGATCAAAATATGGGGGCATGGCCCTGCTATCTTGACACTGCCCCTTGCGGATGCTACCCTGTAGCCATGCCATTGTGATCTATCGGTTTGGTACAAGCCCCGCCGATGTTATAGGCCCTGAGTGAGATCCGCCTGCCCGTCTATCCGACCTGATTTCCACTGGTCTGACCCTGCCATATGTACCCCATAGGCCAGCCTTGCAGGCAGCCCGACGTCATACGGGAGTAGAGCTATGTCGAACCAGGAACCAACCATCGCAAGCATTCTGCGCACGCTTGCCCATGAGTATGATGGGCCTATCGAGGAGCGTCGGATTCTCGACCGGGTGCTTGAGCAACGGCCAAGCGCAGCGAAGAATCCCTATGCCACGATCCGCGAGCGGCTGCGCTGGGATGGGCTGACCCTCGGTTGGTTGCGCCTAGGACGTGGTAGGCTAATGCCGCTGCACGTGGCGCTTCAGGATTTGCGCTTTCGCTGTCTCCCCCGCGCCCGCGATGTTGCCGCCGGGATGCTTCCCCTCGCTCATCTCCAACCCTTCGCCGGTCTGCGGAGGTTCGAGCTAACCCTGCTGGATACGACGGGTACCGTGATGCCCTTTATCAACCACGATCCGGCGGATTCGGGCAGCGCTGCTTCTGCCATGCCCGGCTTCGATCTGGGCGCATGGTATACCCGCTGCGGCTTTGTTGCCGGTGATAGTATTGTGGTATCAGTCGTCACCACTGTTCCTCTGACCATGCGGATCGAGCGGGAGTCTGCGGAGGATTATCGTCAGATCTCTACGACCGACCAAGACGCTGAGCTGATCGCGGAGATCGTCGCTCGCGTCGGTCGCTCGCAGGTGACACTTCTTCCCTGCGATGAGGTAATCCTGCCGATCTTCGCCGTTGCCCCCTGGCGCAGCGCCTGCCCCGGCAGCCCCTGGCAGCATCTCGTCACTCACGATAGCCGACTTCAGCTCGTAGACGACATTTTTCTGACGAACCAGAATCACCCCGCCCTGCGGCTCTTCTCGTCTGATGAGGTCTTTGAGCCACTGCCGGTGCCCGATGACGAGCGCAACGCCGTAGATACGGCCCTATTTGCAGAGATTGATATGCTCCAGCACGATCTTCGTCGGGTACGTGAGCAGGACGCAGACATGGGCCTGTGGAACGGTCAGATCCAACGTGCCTCGGCGGCCTACTCGACCCTTGATTATTACAGCGAAGACTCCCATGTGCGAGGAGGATCAATCAGTTCGTTGGAGCGCTACGATGATCTTGATGACGATGACGATGACGAATTTGGGTTCAGCAGCGTTGGTATGAGCGACCCCGCCGTATCCTCAAGCGAGGAGTTTGCGCGGCTCCAGGCAGCCCACGACGAACTGATGTCGGCACTACCGCCCGGTGTCGCGGAGCAGATCGATGCCGCCCGTCCGGAGGAGGCCGAGGTGATCATCGCTCAGCACCTCAATATGCTCCTCTCCAAAAAACCGCACCTCTTCCCAAAGCTCGATCTGAGTGGCAGCATTGAGGATGACGGCATTGACCCGGTGGCCGAGAGTCTCTTCGACCCGACGACATGGCAGGAGGATGTGATTGATGACGAGTGGGACGACATGGACGATGAGATGCTTGCGGCGGACGATGAATCAGCAAATATCTACGCCGAGAGCAGCGATCTGATCGGCCAGTTCCACGATTATCTCTCCGAGGTGGGCAAGAGCAGTACCACGGCCCGCTCCCGCTCACGCAGCGTGCTTGTCTACGCCGAGTTTCTGGCCTCGTACTATAACCGCACCCTCGCCAATGGCGATTACGCGACCCTTGATGAGTGTCTGTTCTACTACTACCCGCGCCGGGTACTCAATACCTCGCCGCGCCAGGTACGAGAGATCTGCACGTCGATCAAGCAGTTTTATGGCTTTATGAAGGAGCGTGGTGTGATCGGTGACGACCGATTCGCCCTTGCCCTCTGGCGTCGCCGCGATCAGGCCGCCCGCATCGTCCAGATCTACGACCGGATCGCGAGCGATTCGCCAAACTTTGAGTCGCTCTTCGCCCGGTTGTTCCAGCCCTATACGGATTAGATTTATAGCAATCCTAAATTGGTTATGAAAAGGAGTCGAGCCTTTAGGCGACCTTATCCGGCTAAAGCCTTGACTCCACACAACAACCCCAAGAGGATTGCTATTAGCCCTAGACATGGTTCTGAATAGGTCTAGCCTGACCGTTCGTGTGTG
>CAIXLU010000698.1 GCA_903920315.1 uncultured Oscillochloris sp. | reverse complement strand
GTAGGGACGGCTCGCGAGCCGCCCCTACGGGCGGGCGGTTCGCGAGGGCGGCTCGCGAGGGCGGATCGCGAGCCGCCCCTACGGGCGGGCGGTTCGCGAGGGCGGTTCGCGAGGGCGGATCGCGGAGTAGGGGCGGCTCGCGAGCCGCCCCTACTGGCGGGCGGGCCGGTCGCCTTCGGCTCCCTCCACCAACACGCCGCTGCGGTAGGCGTAAACCAGCTTGATCAGATCCTCTAACTGGCCCTTGAGCAATGCGCCGGTATCCGTATCGGCGATCATGACGCGCTGCGGGAAAGCCCCGATCTGCTCCGTCTGCGGGGCGACATCCTGGTGCGTGGCGATCATCTCGTCGGCGGAGGTGAAGGCGCTGTGCGCGGCCAGGATCATCTCGTGAGAATTGCCGATCAGGGTGTAGCCTGCGATACCCGTCACCGACTGGTAGGGCTTGCTCATGCCCCCGTCAATCACGATCAGCTTGCCGTTTCCCATAATGGGACGCTCGCCCTTGCGCACCTTTACCGGCGTATGCCCGTTGATGATCCGCCCATGATCGGGATCGCCACCGAACGCTGTCAGGACTCGCCGACAAAAATCCTCGTTGTCGCGCAGGTCGTAGTATGCGCCCTTGGCCTCCTCGTGGGTACTCGGGTCGGCCACGAAATAGCGCTCGAATGTGGTCATCCGTAGGCGACCAAAGAGCGGTGAGAGCGGGCCGCACCAGAGGTACCACATCGCATCCTGGCCGCTCTGGCGAGACTGCGGGTTCTGGCTGAAGTAGGCGGCCCGCGCCATTTGCTCGTAGCGGGCCAGTAGCGTCGGCCCGGCCAGCCGCTCTTCGCCCAGGGGAAACTCAATAAAGTTGCCGGACTTGTCCACTGGCAGGCAGCCATGAAACTTCAGGTTGCCGTCCTGTACCTGGCACATATTGCCGTAGCTGTAGAGGAAATGGATGTGCCGCTGGAGCCGTGCGGAGTGCTGGAACTGGTAGCGCAGATCCTCTATCACCGCAGTCTCGGCCTCGCTGAGGGCGGCGGTGTCCGCTGGGTCAAGCGTGGGCCAGAAGGTATCGAGAAGCGGATAGCTCTTGCCGTAGAGATTCACCGTTCCGGCGTCCAGGTTGATCTGGTCGAGCAGGAGCCGGTCATCCATCCCATACTCAGGGTGACGGCGGATGATCTGCGCATCCAGCTTGAACTGGATAATGGACATAGCCTTGTGCATGCGAGCGACGGAGTCGGATGTGTAGTCTTCGATCACCGGGCCATGCTTGGGCTGAAATCGGGCGCAGGGGTCGTCGGTGTAGACATCGTTGGCGAAGGACATCAGGCCGCGCAGATTGATGTCGTAGCCGTCGAGCAGCGTCTCCAGATTGCCGTAGCGCAGGGCGATACGCACGACATTGGCGATGGTGGCGTCGCCGCCGCTGGCGGCGGCCATCCAGATCACATCGTGGTTGCCCCACTGGATCGAGACGTAGTGATAATCTATCAGGCGATCCATCACCTTCTCGGCGGCCGGCCCACGGTCGTAGATGTCGCCGAGAATGTAGAGCCGATCCACCACCAAGTTCTGGATGAGGTACGCCAGAGTGGTGATGGCATTCTCACCTTCGCCAAGCTCAATAATCGTGCTGACGATATTGCGGTAGTAGCGCTCCTTCTGGAGATGATCAACCTGACCCTCGTCGAGCAATTCTTCCAGAATATAGGCCAGATGTGGGTCGAGACGCTTGCGCACCTTGCTGCGGGTGTACTTCTGAGCCGAGGTGCGAACAACCCGCACGAGCTGGGCGATAGTGGTGGTCATCCAGTCTTGCGTGTCGCTCAGGGTGGCGAGTACCTGGCGCAACTTCCGCTCAGGGTAGTAGATCAGCATCGCCAGTTCAATCTGCTGCTGGCGCGGAATCTCGATGCCAAAGGTCTGGTTAATCTTCCGGCGGATGGCACCCGATCCGTGGCGCAGAATGTGGTCGAACTGCTCGTAGGCCCCGTGAATGTCGGAAATATAGTGGTCGGTGCCCTTGGGCAGCGCCAGGATAGCGTTCAGGTTAATCATCTCGGTATGGACATCCGAGATGGTCGGGTAGCGCTTGCTGAGGAGTTGGAGCAACCGCAGTTCCTGCGGGTCGTAGGTGGCTGGCACGATCATAGTGTCGCTTTTCTTTCATTCCCAGCGCACCACCAGTTCGTCCAGAGGACGACGCGGGCGGCGCACGGGATCTTGTGCAGCGTAGCCAATAAGGATGAGAGCGTGAGGGTGCATGGATGGAGCCAGATCCAGAGCGGCGCGCACGGCGCCGGGGGAGAAGAGCGGGGCACACATCCAGCCTGAGTCGAGTCCGAGGGCGTAGGTGGCCAGGAGCATGTTCTGCACCGCGCAGCCAAGGCTCTGGATGGCCATGATTGTCTCAGCAGCCTGACGGTCGGCGTCAGGGTAAACGTCGAGATCCTCCAGGTAGAGGCAGGGCATAATGATCGCCGGGGCACCCGTAATGCGCTCCTGCGATTTGCGGTGGCGCAGGCTAATGGTGTCGGCGTCCTGGCCGTCGAGGGCGAGCTGGGTTCGCCACTCAGCCCCCATCGCATCGGCCAAACGGGACTTCAGCTCGGCGCGGGTGATCACCACAAATCGCCACGGCTGGCGTCCGTGGGGCGAGGGTGCCCAGCGCGCGGCCTCGATGATCTGCTCCAACTGCGCACGGCTCGGCGGGTCGGGCCGGAAGGCGCGCACCGAGCGGCGGCTGCGGATGATCTCCATGAAATCCATAGCGTACACCTACCGAAACAGATCAAACCTCGGGTCGCGCAGCAACTGGCGGGCGCTGGCCGTGTCGCTGGGGGTGTAGGCGAATCCGCGCACAATCGCTACCGGCACCGCGTCAATCTTACCCATCACCAGCTCGGCGGCCCCGGCGATCTCGTCGGCCACAGCGATCAGGGTCGCGTGCATCGTGTAGCCGTAGGGGTCATCCACACCGGCGTAGTCGCTCAGAGACAGCATACCGGCCACGCCAATCGCCACATTCACCTGCCCGTCGCGCCAGGGTCGGCCAAATGTGTCAGAAATGATCACCGCGAGCGAGACACCGGTGCGCTCAGCGATGACGGTGCGCAGGTTCGCCGCGCTGCGGTCAGAGTCCTCGGGCAGCAGACAAACCACCCGGCCCCCGGCGACGTTCGACTCATCCACGCCGCTGTTGGCACAGATCAGGCCGTGGTGTGTTTCGGTGATCAGCACGCCGTTGGACATTTTCACAATCCGTCGGCTCTCGCGCAGCACCACCTCCTGATAGTGGGCGTCCTTACGGGCGGTGGCAGCGATCTGGTGGGCGAAAGCCGACGGCTCCACCGTCTCCGGATCCACCAAACGACCCTCCGCCTTCGAGACAACCTTCTGGGTCACGACGAGTATATCGCCAGACTCGATCCTCTTACCCTCGGCGGTTGCAGCAGCGAGGATCATGGCGGCGAGGTCGTCGCCGGGACGCACCTCGCCGATCCCACGGATGGGAATGATCCGGATCTCATCGCTCATGAAGAAAACCTTCAAAGACAAGGTTCGCAGGTACATGACAGTTTGGGTACATGCAGCGCCTCCTGTTGCGGCAAATCTGCAATCTAAAATCTGCAATCTGAAATCTTGTCATCAAGGTGGGAACCTACAGGTATTTACCAGTGATCAGCGCCAGCCGCTGCTTCGCCTCATCGGAGATGTAATCGCGGTTCGTGATGATCGCGGTGGCCAGGGCGTTATGGGCGATGCTGGTGAAGTCATCATTGATCTGGTTCACCGCCATCGCCACAATCTGCTGAGAGAGAGAGGCGTTCGCGTGGAGAACAGCTATCAACGCATCAACCGTCACCGCATCGTGGCCGGGATGCCAGCAATCGTAATCCGTCACCATCGCCAGACAGGCGTAGGCAATCTCGGCTTCGCGGGCCAGCTTGGCCTCAGGCAGAGCAGTCATCCCAATCAGGTCGTGGCCGCGACGGCGGTTCTCCTCGCTCTCGGCCAGTGTCGAGAAGGCTGGCCCCTCCATCACCACCATTGTGCCGCCCTTATGGACGGTGGCCCCGGCGGCCTGCGCGGACGTGTAAAGAATCTGGCTGAGGCTGGGGCAGAAGGGCTTATCGAAACCGATATGGGCCACGATACCCTTCTCGAAGAAGGTTGCGGCCCGCACGCCCTTGGTACGGTCGAAGATCTGGTCGGGAACCACCACATGGCCAGGGGCGTAATCGTCACGCAGCGAACCAACGGCGCTGACCGCGATCAAGGCGCGGACACCAAGCTGCTTAAAGGCGTAGATATTGGCCCGGTTCGGTAGTTCACTGGGGTTGAGGCGATGGCCGCGCCCGTGGCGCGGCAGAAAGGCGACCCGGTGATTGGCGAGGGTGCCGATCACAAAGGCGTCGCTCGGTTCGCCGTAAGGTGTCTCAATGCGCAGCTCCTCAACATAAGTGAGTCCGCCCATTGCGTAGAGTCCACTCCCACCGATCACGCCAATGGTGGCCTGTGCCATGATCTCTGCTCCTTCGTGCTATCACAGAATGCAGCAGAGAGTATAGCGCAAGAATGCAAAATGTACAGATCGCGCCCCGAACAAAGCCGTCACCCGCAATGGTACAATTTCGAGGTTATGAAACCTGTCCCCTCGCCGAATGGATCGCTATGTTTGATCAGCTTGATCGAGAAAAGGCACGCCTGGATGCCATGCGCCCGCTGCCGCCTGCCCTCGTGCGCAACTTGCACGACGACCTCGTGCTGCGCTGGACATACCACTCAAATGCCATCGAGGGGAACACCCTAACCCTCAAGGAGACGAGGGTTGTCCTTGAGGGTATCACTGTCGGCGGGAAACTCCTGCGCGAGCACTTCGAGGCGATCAATCATCGCGACGCCATCCTTTACGTCGAGGGACTCGTCGAGGCTGCTGAGCCACTGGGCGAATGGCAGCTACGGAACATCCACCGGCTTGTTCTCAAGAATATTGACGATAGCAGCGGCGGATGCTATCGGACGATCAACGTCATCATTGCGGGCGCGGAACATCGCCCCCCAGATGCCGTCCACGTCCCGGCGGCGATGGCCGACCTCATGGCCTGGCACCAGGCGGCGCAGGAACTTCACCCGATTGAGCGCACCGCACGCCTGCACGCTGATATGGTGAAGATCCACCCGTTTGTGGACGGGAACGGTCGCACAGCCCGGCTGCTGATGAATCTGGAGTTGTTGAAGGCGGGTTTTCCTGCGGTGGTGCTGCCGGTCAGTCAGCGCCTCCGCTACTACGAGGCGCTAGATCTGGCCCACACCAGCGGGGATTACGCGCCCTTTCTGATCCTGATCGCCGATTGCGTCGCCCAGAGCTTCCAGGGTTACTGGCAGGCGCTCGGAGTTGCGCCGTAGGGATCGTGCTATTATTGGGGTATAGGAACGAAAAACGTGCATAGGAGCTGATGATGCATTCCGCCCGTAACCCCTTCACACTCGATGTTTTTGGCCTGCCCGCAGATCCGCTCACGGCCCTCGACCTGGTTCTCTCTGCGGCGCTCACCGCCGGGGGCGTTGGGCACATCCTGCTCACGCCCGTTTTTTATCCCGATGAGACCGCCCTGAACCAGGTGTGGTTCGCTGGCTCGGGACTAGGGCTGGCGGTTCTGGGCCTGCTTAACATCGCCCGTGTGCGTGGCGATACCCATGCGCGGGGGTTTAGCAAGCTGGCGAACCCTGCCGGCACCGTATTCCTCGGCGTTGCGGCAACTCAGTCTCGCAGCTCACAGACACTTGCCGGTCTGATCCTTAGCACGGCCCTGACTGCCCTCTCACTGCGGGCATAGGAAAATGAGTAGCGCCTCCTGATGCGCTCGACCTGAAACCTGAAACCTCACACCTGAAACCATGTCTAGAGGAGTACCCGCGCCATGAGGGGAAATTTGCGTTACAGCCTGCTCGCCCATGTCGCGCAGCACCACGT
>CAIXLU010000697.1 GCA_903920315.1 uncultured Oscillochloris sp. | reverse complement strand
TATGAACAAGCTGGGGGAGACCGGCAGAGCTTGGCTAAAAGGCTTGCACATCCTGTGTACGGCCACCTGGGTCGGCACAGCCGTATGTACAACCTTCCTCTACCTCGCGTACCGTCCAGACGCCGGGCCTGAGGCGCACACCCTGTTGACGACGATCAAAAGCATTGACGACGGAGTGTTAGTTCCCTCGGCGGTTAGCTCGCTACTCAGCGGGCTGCTGCTCGTTGGGCTAAGCCCGGGGGGGCTCTTCAGTCGGCCTTGGGTTATCACAAAGCTAATTGGCACCCTTGTCGTCATGCTATCAGGGATCCTCTTCTTCAGCCCGAGGATGAATGCGATGGTGGAAATCGTCACTGCCGACCCCCAGCGCGCCGCTGAGAACCCCACCTTCCTCAGCAACCACCAGTTCATATCCATCGCCATCGGCCCCCAAGTGCTGGTGGTACTCTGCCTGGCCCTCATCTCGGCGCTGCCCTGGAAATGGGGCATACCGCCTTCTGCAACATCCTCCTCATCACAACGAAAGTAATCGTCTCAGTGAAAAAGCTCGGATCCACCAGCCGTGCATGGCTGAAGGGGTTTCACGTCCTATTTACCGCCGCCTGGGTCGGTGCCGCAACATGCATGATCCTCATCCATTTCGCGTCCAACCCAACCAATGGAATCGAGGCCCACGGGGCGCTCTCCGCGCTCAAGCTGATTGACGACTGGATCATCATCCCCTCGGCCATTGGCTCCATGCTCAGCGGGCTACTGATGAGCTGGCTCACTCCCTGGGGCTTCTTTAAGTGGCACTGGGTCACAGTGAAATGGATCTGTACGATTGCGGTAATGCTGTTTGGTACGTTCTTCCTCGGCCCGTGGCTCAACGGGATGGAAGCCATGTCCGCTGCCAACCCGCAACTCGTCATGCAAGACCCCACGTTCCTCAGCAATCGGCTGCTCATGTCCCTCTCTATTGGCCCCCAGATGATACTCCTGCTCTTCATGGTCTTCATCTCCGTGCTGAAGCCCTGGAAGAAGGCGACGATAAAGGGATGAAGAAAAGGCATAGGAGGCGCGTTGTAACGCGCCTCCTATGCCTTTTCTTCATCCCCGTTCGGTGGGCTGAAACCCCTACAACTGCACTCTCAACAACTTGAGCGGTTTGCCCAAGAACGAGCGAATATGGCGGCGGGTGCGTTCGGGACTCTCGAACTGCGGCCAGTGACCCGCCCGTGGCAGCACTTCCAACTCCGTGCCGGGGAGGCGATCATCTACCAGACTGGCGTCGCGCAGGGGTACCGTGTTATCTTCCATGCCCCAGATCACCAGCGAAGGTATTGTGACCAAGCCCAGCTTCTCACTCAGGTCGTTCTCGCGCATGGCCCAGAAACACTCGGCGCGCACCCGGCCCTGCCCCGGTCGCCGCGCATCGGCCCGCAGGCGCTGGTAGTCATCCTCACTGATCTCCGTACGATCCGCGAACGAAGCTGGCTTCATCAGCCGGTCGGTCATGCGGAGCATGGATGGCTCAAGCATCGCGACGATTCGATTGGCGATCGGAAATCGCTCGATCATCGTGATTGGCGAGATAAAGGCGTTGATCCAGCGCGACAGTTTCCCGCTGATTGTCGGGCAAATCAATACCATACGCTCAATCAGTGGCGTATGGCGCAGGGCCATCGTCACGCTGATCATGCCGCCCATCGAGTGGCCCACCAGCACCACCTGCTGCCCTGGGCTAATCTCTTTGATCAGATCGGCCAACAGATCGGCGTAGGCATTGATCGTGGCCCGCTGGCGCAGCGGCGGAGAATCGCCGTAGCCCGGTAGATCTACCGCTACACAGCGGTTGCGCTCGCTGAGCAGCGTGATCAGCGGCGACATTGCGTACCAACTGCTCGACCAGCCGTGGATGAGCAGGATCGTTTGCCGGTGCGGTGGCCCCTGCTCATGCACGTGGATCTCTTGATCTCCAATGGTGTAGATCTTCTTTTTCAGCTCGCTGCCCTGGTCGCGGCGCGGCGGCCCAGCCGACACCTCGCCCTCGACGGCATCAGCCACCGAGGCGAGGCCACGGATCTGGCGAGCCCGCTCTTGGAGCTGACCAAAATAGCTCGACTGTGTGATCTGCTCAACCGCACGCTGCTTCTTTACCAGGTCAATCTCAATCCGCAGTTCCGTGATCTCTTGGCGCAGAGCTTGCTCACGAATGTAGGCTGCCAGGGCTGCGGCAGCCAGCGTCCCCAGCGACTCAAGCATCTGCGCGGACACATCGTCGAAGGCGATCACCGCGCCCGCATCGTCCTGAGCGTTGATCATCTGAAGAACCCCCGTCACCCGTCCAAAGCCGTCCTTGAGCGGGATACTCAACATCGAGGTGGAGTGGTAGCCCGTACGGGAGTCGAAGTCGCGAGTACCCGAGAAATCGTAGCCCACCGCGTCGTAGGCGTCAACAATATTGATCGCCTCGCCAGAGAGAGCGGTGTGAGCCACCACATAGTTGCGCTGAGGTGCGCCGGTAAGTTCGTCGTAGAGTCGCAGCGGCGGGAAGGGGATGTCCTTACCGCTGGCTCCGCCCATCATAATGTTCAGCGAGCGGGTGCGGACGATCATAAAGCGCAGCTTGTTGTCCTCGGTGCGCAAATAGAGGGTGGCTCCGTCGGCCCGACAGAGATGCTGGGCCTCGATGACAATGCGCTCAAGGAGTTGGTTAAAATCTTTTTCGGTCGAGAGGGCGACACCGATAGGGATAACCACATGCAGCAAATCATCGGCGCGGCGCTTCTCGTTTTCGATCCGCTTGAGGTACTGAACCTCCATATCGTGCAGGTGGCGTTTGAAGAGACAGGCCCCAATCCTTGCCTTCAGCAGCACCGGATCGCAGGGCTTGGGTAGATAATCATCGGCCCCCAGTTCAATAGCCTGTATCGCGCTGGTCATATCATCCAGGGCCGAGAGGACAATCACCGGCACCCGACACAACAGCGGATCGGCCTGCATCTCGCGCAGCACCGCGTAGCCGTCCATCTCGGGCATCATAATATCGAGCAGCACCAGATCGAAGGGCGTGGCCCGCATGGCGTCCAGGGCAGGCCGACCATCAATCGCCTCGGTGACACGGTAGCCCAGGCGCTCTAGTCGGCGCGAGAACATATCCCGGTTCATGTCGTTATCATCCACCAGAAGCAGGTGCCCGCCGAAAGTGCCAGTATCATCGTCGCTCTGTCCAACGGGCGCGCCGGTGACGGTGAGCAACTCGTCCAGGGCCAGGGAGCCAGACGCCAGTTTATCGAGGTGGCTTGATGCTGCTGCGATCTTACGCAGATCGGCGCTGAACTGTTGGCGCTCCTCAGACTCGGAGGTGACAATCAGCTCGGCGCAGATCTGGGAAATCTCGTTGAGGTAGGGCGCGATACGCTTGTACAGCACACGCAGATCGGAGTCGTGTACGGCGATGTCGTTCCCGGCCAGGATCTCGGTGATCGCGGCCAAGATCTGTCGGCCTGCCACCACCACACGGTGCAGATTACCGTAGGGCTCAGGCATGCCAAGGTCAGACGCCTCATCCAGAAGCATCTCGCTAAAGCCGATGATGTGGTTCACCGGCGTGCGTAGCTCGTGGCGGATGGTCTGCATCGCTCCGCCGTGCGGGTTCGCAGCCTCGTCGTGATCGTATCCGTTCACCTGATACTCCATCGCCTGCCCCCTATCATTGTCCACGCCACCTCATGAACGTGGGGGGGGGTGGTTTATCACATTTCTCAGGGGGAGCGCTGCGTAGCGGTGGCGGGCAGTAGCAGCAGCGCGGCTCCGGTCAGTGTGGTGAGGGATGTAGCCACCCAGAAAACATACGCCTCAGGCACGGCGTAGGTGAGCGGCGGGTGATAGCCAAACTGGTAATCCACATAGATTGACAGGGCGAACCAGCC
>CAIXLU010000696.1 GCA_903920315.1 uncultured Oscillochloris sp. | reverse complement strand
GCGGTCATGCTTAGCGCCTGGGTGGGCGGGACAGTCGCAGGTGTGCTGGCGACCGTCCTTACGATCCCCCTCGTGGCCTTCTTTTTCCTTCTTCCCGGCGTACCGTCCCCGATGATTCTGATCGGCCCGATCATCCTGATCTCACTGTTTGTGATTGATGGCCTGCTGATCAGTACGATCACCGGCCAGATCCAGATCGCGGCGGCCCGTGCGATCCGTCACGAAGACGAGCTGAGTTCGCTGATTGACGGGGTGCAGGACTACGCCATCTTCTTGCTCGACCCGACTGGTCATGTGGCGACCTGGAATACGGGTGCCACCCGCATTAAGGGCTATACGGCGGCGGAGATTGTCGGACAGCCTATCACCCGCTTCTATATACCCGAGGAAGTCGCGGCGGGCATGCCGCAAGCGGCGCTACAGGCAGCCGCAGCCGGTCACTACGCCGGTGAGGGCTGGCGGATGCGGAAGGACGGAACCCGCTTCTGGGCTAGCGTCGTGATCACCCCACTCCATGACACGTCCGGCCATCTGACCGGCTTTGCCAAGGTGACCCACGATGTCACCGAGTTGCGCCGCCAGAGCGCGGCGCTCCACACCGCACACGAGGAGATGGAGGCGCGTGTCATTGAGCGCACCGCCGCCCTTGCCAGTGCCAACGCTGCCCTGGCGCGCCAGTCCGAGGAACTACAGGCGAGCGCGGATAGCCTGCGCGCCTCGCTGCACGAGAAGGAGGTGCTGCTCAAGGAGATCCACCATCGGGTCAAGAACAACCTACAGGTGGTCATGAGTCTGCTGCGCATCCAGGGCCGCCAGGTGACTGACCCCCTCGCTAATGCGGCGCTACGCGAGAGCAGCCAGCGCGTCGAGGTGATGGCCCTCGTCCACGAACTGCTCTACCGCACGGGCGATCTGGCCTCAATTGACGCCGATATCTACATCCGACAGCTCAGCACGCAGTTGCTGCGGATCTATGGGGTCGTGCCAGGCCAGGTGTCGGTCTCCCTTGCGGTCGAGAGGGTCTGGCTGAGTTTGGATCAGGCCATTCCGTGCGGGTTGATCATCAACGAACTCTTCTCCAATAGTCTGAAGTACGCCTTCCCCAACGGGCAACTCGGCACAGTTGGGATTGCGCTACACGCTGATCCCCCCGGTATGCTCACCCTGAAGGTCTGGGATACGGGGGTCGGGCAGTCGGCCAGTGATTCGGTTTCTCCCCACCCGTCGCTGGGGGTCACGCTCGTCCACGACCTCGTACGCCAACTGCGCGGCACTGCTGTAACCGAGGGCAGTGCGGGAGTATCAGTCACCATCACGTTTCCGCTGAGTGTATCGGCAGAGCAGATTGTAGTCACTCATGACCGCTGAATCTATTTTGATTGTCGAGGACGAGGCAGTGATCGCACGCGATCTCCAGTTGCTGCTGGAGGATCTTGGCTATAGTGTCTCGGCCATTGCCGCCACGGCGGACGAGGCCCTCGCGAGCATCAACGCGGCGATGCCGGATCTGGTGCTGATGGACATCCGGCTGGCGGACGGCTCGGACGGCATTACTGTCGCCGCGATAATCCTCGCACGGTGGGCGATCCCGGTGATCTTCCTCACCGCCCACGCCGACCCGGACACCGTGGCGCGGGCTCAGGCCACGTCGCCCTACGGCTACCTGCTCAAGCCCTTCGACGAGCGCGTGGTGGCGATCAGCGTGCAGTTGGCCCTCGCGAAGAGTGCGGTTGACCGGCATCTGCAGGCCAGCGAGCGCCTGTTCGCTACCACGCTGCGCAGCATCGCCGAGGGCGTGATCATCACCGACGCGGCTAGCCAGATCTCTTTCCTCAACCCCGCCGCCGAGGATCTCACCGGCTGGTCGCAGCGTGATGCCGTTGGTCGCCCGATCACCGACGTTTGCATCGTCCACGCCCCGGATGGCGGCGCACCCCTTGGCGATCTCGTGACGGCGGTACTGGCACAGGGCCAGGTTAATGCCCTCCCTGATGGCAGCGTGCTGATCCCGCGTGACGGAGAACTGCGGCAGGTTGCCGATAGCATCGCCCCCCTGGTTGATACGCTCGGCGACCGCTGGGGCACGGTGATGGTTGTTCAGGACGTAACCGCGCAGCGTGCAGCCGCAGCGGCCCACCAGGATTTGGAGCGTAAGCTGGTGGAGATGCAGCGGGTGGAAAGTCTTGGCCTGTTGGCCAGTGGCATCGCCCACGACTTCAACAACATCCTTACGAGCGTTTTGGCCTACACCGAGATGGCCCAGGCGAGTGTGCCTGCGGAGTCGAATGTGCAAGGGCAACTGATGCGTGCGATCAGCGGCATCCACCAGGCGGCTGGCCTGACCCGGCAACTGCTGACCTATGCCGGCAAAGGCGAGATCCGTATCGGCCCTGTCGCGCTGAATCCGGTGGTGCAGGAGCTGATCGATCTGCTGCGGGGATCGTTTATTCGCAGTATTGCGATCCATCTGGAGTTTGCTGTGACCCTGCCGCCGGTGCTGGGCGATGGCACCCAGATCCGCCAGGTCGTCTTGAACCTGCTGACTAACGCCGCCGAGGCGATCGGCGATAAACCGGGACAGATCACGGTTACTACGAGCCTGGTGGAGTTGACCCCGGCGCTGCGCGAGACCCTGGTGTTCGGCGCGGAGGCGGCCCCCGGCGTGCATGTTTGCCTGAACATCTGCGACACCGGCAGCGGCATGGAGCCCGCGACCCTAGCGAAGATCTTCGACCCCTTCTTCACCACCAAGGTCGCTGGGCGCGGGCTGGGACTGGCAAGCGTGCTAGGGATTATGCGCCAGCACCGGGGTGCCCTACAGGTCACGAGCGTCGTTGGTCAGGGCACCACCTTCGAGATC
>CAIXLU010000695.1 GCA_903920315.1 uncultured Oscillochloris sp. | reverse complement strand
ATCACCCTTGTGAAAGGCCAGCAGACGATCACACTGACGCTGGAGGCGGGCAACTTCCAGCCCTCACGCTATGGCAGTTCCGACCAAGCGTTGCTCAGTTTCGCTGTGAGTATGATCAACATCGTGAAGCCGTAGATCTCGTGTGTCGCAGACGCTCAGTTGAACGGGAGGTTCTCATGATCGGCAGGAAACTCGGCAAGGTGGCCCCCTTCGTCATGGCTCTGGCGCTGGCCGCATGCGGTGCCGCACCACAGACACCCGCTCCCCCAACCGCCATCGGTGCCCCGATCCAGTCGCTGGGTCCCGGCGAGGGAGCCGTCTCCATCGTAGCCTGGGACGGCTACATTGAGCGCGGCGAGACCGATAAAAACTACGATTGGGTGACACAGTTCGAGAAGGATAGCGGCTGCAAGGTGACGGTGAAGACCGCCGCTACCTCCGATGAGATGGTGGCCCTGATGAGTGAAGGCGGATTCGATCTGGTCACCGCCTCGGGAGACGCCTCCCTGCGCCTAGTGAACAGCAACCGCGTTGCGGAGATCAACACGGCCCTCATCCCCAGTTGGAAAACGGTTGATCCGCGCCTGCAAGACGCACCCTGGTTCACGCTGAATGGCAAGCACTACGGCGTCCCCTACCAGTGGGGGTCCAATGTGCTGATGTACAGCACCACCGCTTTCCCGACCCCGCCCGACAGTTGGAAGGTAGTTTTTGAGGAGATGAACCTGCCCGACGGGAAAAGCAACAAGGGCCGCGTGCAGGCATACGACGGCCCGATCTATATTGCCGACGCCGCGCTCTACCTCAAGGCCCACAGGCCCGAGCTAGGCATCAAGGATCCCTACAGTCTCACCCGCGACCAGTTCAACGCGGCATTGGATCTGCTGCGCATGCAGCGTAAACTGGTGAGCCGCTACTGGCATAATGCCATCGCGCAGACTGACGACTTTAAGAACGAGGGCGTGGTGGCATCCTCATCCTGGCCCTTCCAGGTGAACCTGCTCAAGGGTGGCGGCGCGCCTGTTGATAGCGTCATCCCCATAGAGGGTGCCACCGGCTGGGCCGACACCACCATGTTGGCGGTCAACCCGCCTCACCGAAACTGCGCCTACATGTGGCTGGAACACTCGCTCAACCCCAAGCTCCAGGGCGATCTGGCCGCATGGTTCGGCTCCGTGCCGGTAGTGCTCGACGCCTGCAAAGGCAATGATCTGCTCGGTACCCAGGGCTGCACAACGAATGGTTTGGATAATTTTGACAAAATCTCCTTCTGGAGAACCCCCACATTCGACTGTGGCGACGGCACCAAAAACTGCGTGCCCTACTACGAGTGGGTGACGAGCTACACGGCGGTTATTGGCGGGCGGTGAGCAAAGCGATCCGCCTACGTACCCATTCCTCGGCCTGCTCGCGTGTCGTCACGTCGCCATCAAGGTAGGCCGCACGTAGGTCGTCGAGAATTCGCCCGATCATTGGGCCGGGGGCAACACCGAGCCGCTGTATGTCACGCCCATCAAGGGGTGCGCGGGCCGGGCGGATCGTGTGGAGATAGTGCGCCGCAACCTGGCCCGCCGACTCTGCCTCGGCGTAGAGGATGACAGAGATGATGATCTCGCTGAGCGGGCGCAGCAACTGATCGATCTGGCTGGGCCGTAGCTCGGTACTAAGTATGGAGGCGATTGCGCGAGCCGAGGCAATCTCCTGAACGAGACGGGCGAAGGGTACGGGCAGCGGGTAGCGCCTGGTGAGTGCCGTCAGATCGTCTGTCTTCATGTCATAGCAGAGCAACCCGGCGGTGAGGAGCGGGGGGCGGGGGCCGGCGGTAGGCGGCAGGAGGCGGGTGGCAGGAGGCAGGAAGGGGAAGGCAGGAGGCAGGAGGCGGGCGGCAGGGGTCAGGAGGCGGGCGATGGGCGGCAGGAGGCGGGCGGCAGGGGTCAGGAAGCGGGCGATGGGCGGCAGGAAGCGGGCGATGGGCGGCAGGAGAGGGCTGGATCTGAATCCCGGCTCTCTGCCTCCTGCCTCCTGCCTCCTGCCTCCTGCCTCCTGCCTCCTGCCTCCTGCCTCCTGCCTCCTCATCCGTGCCGCCAGAGCCGCGCTCCAGACCATGCCGGGGGCAATCTGCGGCGTGACGCCCCATGCGTCGCAGAGGGCCAGCACCGCGTCGGGACGGGGTTCGTCCAAGGCGAGGCAGATCTCGCCCAGCGTGCGCTCGGGGGTGAGCATGCCAAGGTAGCCCCGCTCCAGCGCCTCGGCAATCTGGGCAGCGGTGGCTGCGTCGGGATGCAGATCGAGGCGAGCGGCCAGACGCAGCCCGCGTAGGATACGGGTCGGGTCGTCGCGCAGACTGTCCGGGTGCAGCAGGCGCAGCCGCCCGGCCTCCAGGTCGGCTCGCCCGCCAAACGGGTCGAGCAGGGCACCGGCACGCAGGATACCGTCATCAGCCAGTAGCTCCACGGCAATCGCGTTGAGGCTGAAATCACGTCGGCGCAGATCGTCGGCAATGGGGGCGGGACGAACCACCGGCAGGGCGGCTGGCTGCGGGTAGGACTCAGTCCGCGTGCCAGCGAGATCGAGGGTTAGCTCGCCCGCAAGGGTAGCGGCGCAGGGAATAACAAGGGTGGCGGTGCCAAAGGCACCGTGGCTAGCCTGCACACGACCACCCAGCATCTCGGCGATAGCTGCCGCAAGATCCACAGCGTCGCCCTCAACCGCAAGGTCAATATCGCGATCCAGGGCGGCACCGCGCAGCAGATCGCGCACGGCACCGCCAATCAGCCAGAGGCCGTACCTGCGGCTGGAGGCGATGCGGGCAGCATGGCCGAGGATAAGGGCAACATCCGGTATGATGCCGGCAAACAGGTCTGCGGGGGCGTCCATAGGCGTATCAGTTGGCTTGACAGGTACCCGGTTCGATGGTAGCATAACGGTGCATTCGGGCGATTAGCTCAGTTGGTTAGAGCGCCACGTTGACATCGTGGAGGTCGGTGGTTCGAACCCACTATCGCCCACCACCGCCGATTGTACCACGCTGGTTGACGTGAGTAGCGCAACCAGCACACAACCCTCTTGGCACGTCGTTTTTTTTTATTCCCACTGCTATTGGCGTTTGCGCTCCTCATCGGTGTGGGCATCCTGCTCGGCACTCCGGCGAGTGCTGCCGTTGATACCGTCGCCCTCTCCTGCCCAAACAAGCAAACCACCTTCCTCACGGGCGTCACCGCGCCGCCATACGAATCCCTGATCGCCTACCTGAAAACCCGCCCTGTGGGCGGCGGCAGTTCAGATCGGGATGGGGCGTGGCGCATCCCTCTCCATGTCAACGAGCACTCCGGAATCTACAACGTTGAGGTGCGGGTACGCGGCACCCGCGCCCTTGTCGGGCGCTTCACCTGCTACGTTGACGTACCCCTGGATGACACCTCGGCGATGCCTACGGAAACCAGTACGGCAGGGGCAACCGCATTCTCGACCGCGACAAGATCGCCTGTGCCAACCACCAGAATTGGCACCACCACGGCCACAGCGACACGAAACCCCACCACAACTGGCGCGACGGCAACACGAACCCCAACATCGAGTTCTGCTACCGGCGCGACGGCAACCCGAATCCCGATGACGGGCGCCACAGCAACACAAACCTCCACAGCATCCGCAACCGGTACCAGCACTCGGACGGTAAACCCCACCGCCGCCACAGCAACGGCAGCCGCCGCCGGGATCAAGATTAGTAATGCTACCTGCAGCAACGAAGACCCGCTGCCCACCGAGCCGACTTTCGAGTTCGTTGAGTTGCGTAACGATAGCGAAACGAGCGTCACCCTTACGGGCTGGAAAATCGTGAATGCGCGAACGAACACATCCTACACCTTCCCCACGTTTACGTTGACGGGGCCCGGAAAGTATGTCACGCTCTACAGCAGGAGTGGTACGGATCAGCCGGAGCCGGTTTCGGGCAATTCGTTCTTCTACTGGGGCCACACTAATCAGATCTGGTTTCTTGGCGATACCATTGAACTGCGCGACTCCTCGGGGACGCTAATTGCCTCCCACTCTCTCATCACCGACGACGGCTGTTCGTGAGAAAGAGGAGTCGTAGCGCAGGCTTCCAGCCTGCGGTGGTACTCCTGACCGACTGAAAGGCGATGCTACATTCACTGCGCACTGTCAGGCTGGTTTGAAACACACCTTAAATATAAGGTACTACCGCAGAAGTCACCCTGTGCGGCGACGCCCGCCGGGGGGCTTGAAGCCCCCGGCTAGGTCTACGACGGCCGCTGAAGCGGCCTGTCTGAGGCCGCTTCAGCGACCGTCACAGACCTAGCCCGCCCGTTTACGGGCCGGGCGCTTGGGCTGGCAGGGTGACTTCTGAGGGCGAGATCTATCAGGGACAGAGAACAAAGTCCTGCCACCGTATCGCCGTGGGGCGAAAGCCAATACTTTACGAATAAGCAGATCTCGCCCCCTCACCCCCAGCCCCTCTCCCGCGTGCGGGAGAGGGGGGCATATCGCTTCTTGAAAGGAAATACCCCCCTCTCCCACCGCAGTGGGAGAGGGGCTGGGGGTGAGGGCGGAGGTATCGCAATAGCCCTGAGAGAACGAGGATTCTGTGCGAGTCTTTATCACCGGCATTACCGGGCCGGTTGGCAGTTTTTTGGCCGACCACCTGCTCACGATCCCCGACCTCGACATCCACGTCTTCAAACGTTGGCGTAGCGACCCGCGACCGATTGCGCATCTGCTTGGCCGCGTCACTGTCCACGAGGGCGATATTGAGGATGCCTTTGCTGTTGATGTGGCGGTGCGATCCGCCGCCCCCGACCGCGTTTTCCATCTGGCCGCCCAGAGCTACCCGAGCGCCTCGTGGCAGGCTCCTGTCCATACGATGCGAACCAATGTGGAGGGTACGCTGAATCTGCTGGAGGCACTGCGCCGCCACGCGCCCGGTGCCCGCATCCACATCGCCGGTACCAGCGCCGAGTACGGCGTTGTGCGCCCCGATGAGGTACCCATCCGCGAGGATCACCCGCTGCGCCCCGGTAGCCCCTACGGGGTTAGTAAGGTAGCCGCTGAGCTGACCGGCCTCCAGTACCACGATAATTTTGGCATGCACGTGCTGGTCACGCGCTCGTTTAACCACGTTGGTCCGCGCCAGGGCGACCGCTGCTCGATCCAGACTTTCTGCCGCCAGATGGCCGAGATCGAGGCCGGACTCCAGCCTCCGGCCCTGCTGGTGGGCAACCTGGAGCCGCAGCGAGACTTCACCCACATGCGCGATGTCGCCCGCGCCCTCTGGCTGCTCCTGGATCGCGGTGCCCCCGGCGAGGTTTATAACCTCTGCTCGGGGCGGGCCACCCGCATCGGCGACATTGTACAGATGGTGGTAGATCGCGGGCGCGTCCCGGTTGAGGTGCGCCAGGACGCGGCCCGCCTGCGACCCAGCGACGAACCCATCCTCCAGGGCGACAACAGCAAGCTGCGCGAAGCCACCGGCTGGGAGCCGACCATCGGCATGGAGGAGATTGTGGAGGAGTTGCTGGAGTACTGGCGAAAACAGATCGTCACATGACAAAGGGCGGGGATGAGTATTTTATATCTCGTTGCGACTCCCATTGGCAACCTCGAAGACATCACCATGCGTGCGCTGCGGGTGCTGCGCGAGGTGCGGCTGATCGCGGCTGAGGATACCCGCCACACTCAGCGGTTGCTGAGCCACTACCAGATCACCACGCGCTGTATCTCGTACCACGAACACAACAAGCTGTCCCGGCTCGATACCATTCTGGCGGCCTTGGGCGAGGGCGATGTGGCTCTGGTGTCGGATGCGGGCACGCCGGGTGTCTCCGACCCCGGCTACGAACTGGTGTGCGCCTGCATCAGCGCCGGTTTTGTGGTGTCGCCCGTACCCGGCCCGAGCGCCCCGGTGGCCGCCTTAACCGCATCGGGCCTGCCCAGTGACCGTTTTGTATTTGTGGGATTCTTGCCCCGGCACGGTGGCGAGCGCCGTGCGGTGCTTGAGGATCTGGCCGACCTGACCCTCTCCCTGGTCTGCTTCGAGGCTCCACACCGCCTGGTAGATTCCCTGGGCGATATTCTGGAGGTGCTGGGCGACCGGCAGATCGTGGTGGCGAAGGATCTGACCAAGCGTTTTGAGGATCTGCGCCGGGCTACGGTGAGCGTGGCCCTGGCCCACTTCAGCGCGGACGAACCACGCGGCGAGTACACCCTAGTGATCGCGGGACGTCCGCCGGGGGGCGAGCGCAAGCGTGATCGGCGGCGGCTATCGGCTCCTGCTGCCCTCAGCGAACCGCCTAGCACAGACGAAATTTCCCGCCGCCTGCGTATTCTGCGCGACCAGGGCCACGGCGGGAGTGCGGCATCCCGCGCTGTCGCTCACGAGCTGGGCATTCAAAAAAGCATTGTCTACGAGGTGTGGTTATCGTTGGAGGGATGAATCACATGCGCCGCGTGCCAAAGGGCATGCGGCGCATGTGATTTGCCCCTCCAACGGCGACACGCTACTGCGTGAACGTATCTGTCACATCGTCCACCTGCAGGGTCTCGTCAACCGTACCGTCGCCGCCCTTATCCAGGTCTAGCGACATCGGCTTGCCGTTACCGGGCCAGAGCAGATAGTCAATGTACAGCACATCGTTGGGTTCGAGGGCCACCCCCGATGCACCGAACACCTGCTCGCCCTTGTCGTCGTAGCGGGCCACTTCCAGGCTGTAGCTACCCGCCTCTGTGTTGTCAATCGTGTCAATGCTTAGCGAGCCCTTCTTGGTGTCCAGCGAGAGGTTGAGCGCCTCGCCGGGGGCCATCTTCTCGCCATAAACCCCAAACTGGTAGTCGGCGGCGTCCGTCTCAATGGCAACCAGCATAAAGGGCGTCTCGCCGCTCTCGGTGCGGTAAGAGAGCAAGCTGCCATCAGGCGAAACATCAAGCGTATCCACCTGGCCGGGCTCAAGGATAATGTCACTGACTTCCAGAGCGTAGCCGGGGCCGATCATCGTGACCGTCGAGTTGGCCGGTTTGGTCAGCCGACTGCCGTCAATGCTGATAGTGAAATCAACATCGGTCGGGATGTAGTAGACCGGCTCAGCATTCGTGTCCCAGACATTCACGCCGAACTTGTTCGCGTTGGTGAGCGATCCGGTAATCTCGTTGATGAACACAC
Organism: uncultured Oscillochloris sp.; assembly: GCA_903920315.1. GTDB lineage: Bacteria > Chloroflexota > Chloroflexia > Chloroflexales > Chloroflexaceae > Oscillochloris. The sequence goes on along the minus strand of CAIXLU010000695.1, from coordinate 10,220 downwards.
CATTCTTGAAACCAACGCTGCGGCCCTTCGCGTCAGTGATCAGCAAGTCGGCGTCACCCTCCAGCCAGATCTGGTTGTACTGGGGCTGATTGGCCTGGCGCATGAGGGCACCGCCGACGCGAGCGGCGACCGGGGTATCGCAGAACGGACAGTTCTGTAGGCCAAGGCGCGACCCAATCGGCGCAAGTTCCAAGGTGAAGGTTGAGGCATCACCCTCGTAGCGCCCCTCAGATTCGGCGGGGTTGGTGGAGCCTACGTAGTTCCATGTGTCACTGGTGGTATCAACCTCAACCGCCCTGGCCTGATCGGGGTAGTTGTTATCGTAAACCATGATCCAGAAGATACCGTTGCCGCGATCCTCGACGGCGTAGGGCGTGATCGCGTGGCCGCCGGAGCGGTCGCGCTTGTAAATACCCACCGCAAACTGGTCGCCGCCCGTAGGGCCAGCGGCAAGGGATGTCATCAGGGTGTTCAGCACGCCGCTCGGAGTCTGCTTCAAGATAGTCCCACGGGCCGGCTGAGTGTATTGGGTCGTGAACCAATAGGCAATCTCGCGCTGGAGTAGCTCGTTGCCCGCGATCTGTAGCTGGGGAACGCTGGCCGCTCCAAATTTATTGGGGTCTAGCTGGCCGGTGTAGAAAAGATTGCTCAACACGGCCATACCCTCGCAGTGGCCGCCATTCATCGAGCCGTTGATCTGTTGGAGTTGCTGCTCGCCGGGAGGCGTGAGGGTACACTGCCCGTCCTGAATTGACACGCAGGCTTGGTCGCCAAACATGCGCTGGATGTCGTTGGGAGTAAGGTTCGTCGCGCCGGAATCTCCACCGTAGTTTGGGAATGCGAAGCCGTTAGCATCGGGGCGGAATCCGAGGTCAGAGACATACGTACCGCTCGTATCGGCACTGCCGCCGGGGCCGGTGGCGGGGTCGCCCTTTCCCGCGATGGCGGTGGGCGCAACGGTGGTGGCCGCCGATGCGCTGGTAGGCACGACGGTGGTGGCCGCCGGTGCGCTGGTAGGCGCAACGGTGGCGGTATCCGGTGCGCTGGTGGGCGCGACAGTGGCCGCAGCCGGGGCGCTGGTGGGCACCTTGGTTGGGGCGGTAGCAGAGGGCGGAGTGGCACCACCGCAAGCGGTGATCGTAAGCAGCAGGACGACGGAGAGGCACAACTGACAGCGGCGGAGGAGTGTGGACATAAGATTCTCGCTCGCTTTCTTCGATATGCGGATGAACAGTACGTTTGTAGCACTCATCTCTACCATAACGCACAATCGCTACTTTCTCTCATACGGCTCTCATATTTCAGCTCTCGCACTAACACGTGGTATCATCAGATATCCAGAATTCCTCAAAACAAGCCGTTACTTTTTTTTGACAAAAGCGACGTAACAATCAGGGATACGTGGCATCGCAGATAATCGGCTTTATAGTCAGAGGCAGAATTGCAAAATGATGGTAGAGCTTGCCTTTCCTGGGACACGTAGTACGGGCGACAATCATGCTGAGGACTCGCTGCACTGGTCAATGCATAGCTTCCATGCAGCAACATCAAGCCACTGTCATCGTGTTGGTCGCATCGCCAGTTTGATCACCCGCCAACTCGGGCTATCAGATGCGGAGGTACACTCCATTGCTCGGGCCGCCCGACTGCATGATATTGGGAAGATGGATGTGCCGAACCACCTCCTCCTCAAGACTGGCAAGCTCACTGCCGATGAACGTGCGATGATGGACTGCCACCCCGAACTGGGAGTCGCCCGCATTGCCCGCCTGATTGACGACCCCACCATGATCGCCGTGATTGGCTGCCACCACGAGCAGTGGGACGGGTGCGGCTACCCACGTGGGCTCGCTGGGGAGGAGATCCCGCTGCCAGCGCGAATTGTGGCTGTGGCCGATGTCTACGATGCCCTGCGCGAGAAACGCTCGTATAAGTCCGCCTATAGTCACGCCGAAGCACTGGCCTATCTTGTTGATGCCAGCGGCACTAAGTTCGATCCCGCCGTGGTTGATGCGTTCGTCGCCGTCTCGCGTCGGGCCACCCGTATCATCGCCAAAATCTACCCGTAGATTTTCGCAAAGAATTTGTCACGCGGAGCGAAGCGTCCCGGTATGCATGGTCATCGCCGGGACGCTTCGCTGCGCTCTGCGTGACAGATCACCCGCGATGCGTAAAAAGATCTGCTTCCTTACGGCATCCTGCGGAAGAAAACACATTACAGCACATCTCCTGGCCTCGCGGGCGTAGCCTCGGCCTCGGCTGGAAAAAATCGGTAGCCAAAGCCGTGCTCGTTATGAATGTAGCGTGGCTGGGATGGGTTCAGTTCGATCTTTTTGCGCAGGTGCCAGACATAGCGGCGCACATAGCCGACATCATCAAGGTACTGTTCGCCCCACACCATCTTCACCAGATCCTGAGGTGTCAGCACCTCGCCGGCGTGCTGCATCAGGGCGACGAGCAGCTTGAACTCGGTGGGGGTGAGGTGAAGCAGTTCGCGCTGCCGCCAGACCTGACGGGTGGTGATGTCAACCACCAGATCGCCGTACTGGAACTGGAGGGGAGCGGAATCTTTGTCGGCCTGGATCTGCGTGCGGCCCAGCACGCTGCGTGCCCGTGCGGCGAGTTGGGCGAACGAGAAGGGCTTGGTTACATAGTCGTCGGCACCGAGGGCGAAGCCGCGCAGCACACTGGCCTCCTCGTTCCGCGCCGTGAGCATGATCACCGGCGTGTTGGCCAATTCACGGATGCGCTCCAGAGTCTGCCAGCCATCACGATGCGGCATGGTCACATCGAGGATGACCAGATCTGGCTGAAGGGCAAAAAAGGAGCGTAGACCCTCATCACCATTATGCGCGCAGTACACCTTGTGACCTAGCTCATCAAGATAGACGGACAGAAGCTCGGTGAGCGCCAGATCATCATCAATCAGGAGCAGCTTTGCCATCGTCCTGAACCTCCTCCGCAATCGGCAGTTCAACCGTAAACCTCGCCCCAGGCGTCTCCGGGTTGGCATGCGCTGGCGACGTAAGGGAGACGGATCCGCCCTGGGCGACAATCAGCGAGCGTGCGAAGTGCAGGCCAAGACCCCAGCCACGTGGAGCGAGTTCGCCGCTCTGGCCTACCCGATAGAACTGCTCAAAGATCTTATCCTGAACTTCAGCAGGGATGCCTGGCCCGTAGTCGGTGATACATACCTGCATACAATGATCGCCTTGCATCACCGCCAGTTCGATCCGCGAGTGGGGCGGTGTGTACTTCTGGGCATTGCGCAGCAGGTTACGGATGGCCTCCTCCGCGTAGATCTCATCGCCCCAGGCAGGCGGCAGGCTCGCCGGGATGTGCCAGTCAACACGCAGGGCATCAGGGCCAAACACGATCTCGACCGCCCGCCGCAGCATGGGCTGCACCGCCAGGGGGCCATAGTTCAGGTGCAGCTTGCCCGCCTCCAACTGCGAGACATCAAGCACCGTCTGGACAAACTGAGTGAGCCGCAGCGTTTCGCCCATCACCAGATCAAGCACCCGCCGCGCCCGCACGGGCAGATCGTCCGGATGCTGGAGCGCCACCTCAAGCCCGCCGTTGAGTGTGGCCAGAGGCGCACGCAGCTCGTGGCTCACCAGGGCTACAAAATCCGACTTCATCTGGTCAAGCTCGTGGAGCCGACAATTGGCCTGGGCCAGTTCGGCATTGCTTGTCTGGAGATCCACCGTGCGCTCGGCCACCAGCCGCTCCAGCCCTTGGTTCAGCTCGGTGACGCGGGAGTGAACCACGTTGATCTCGCGGAGCAGCACGACAACATAGGTCATGGTCGCAAAGACGGCTGCCGGCCCGATGAAGCCAAAAATCACCATCTCGCTCATACCCGGCCAGTTCTCACGCTGCGCCTCATTTGCTCCGCCATGTTCGCCAAACTCAAATCCCAGAGCGAGCAGGCAAAGAGCCAGCGGCAGCACAAAACGGATGATCGCAACCACACGCAGGCTCGCGCCGGTTGACCGCTGTGGTTGCGGCATGTGGAAGCTGCGCATCGCATCACCTCGTGGCGACAAAAAGTCAGTCTGAAGGTACAGACCATGCTCACGATAGCACAGTCTCATCCGTCTGGAACGATTTGAGACACAATTGCGACAACCTGTGACGCCTTTCAGACGAACGACGGTGTTACAGTGGGGCACGTTCACAGATGTTAAGGAGACGCCTATGGCAGCACCAAAACTCCCACCGCTCCCCGCCGAGAAAGGCGTATGGGATGAACATGTCATTGATCGGCGCAGGTTTCTTGAGGCGGCTCTTGGAGTGCTGGCCGGCATCGGCGGACTGCTGGTTGCAGTTCCCGGTGCGCGCTTTCTAATCGGCAACTCCCTGGAACCCAGTGCCACCAAGTGGGTTGAACTCGGCAAAATCGCCGATCTGCCGGTCGCCGCAGTAACACAGGTAAGCTATAGCACTCGGGCAACGGACGCCTGGCGCGAGGTGAATCAGCGCGGCACCGTGTACGTCTCTAGCGCTGACGGCGGAGCCACATTTACGGTACTCGATGGGACGTGTACACACCTGGGCTGCATTGTGCAATGGAACGAGGGAGATAGTCGCTTTGTCTGCCCGTGTCACTCCGGCCACTTTACACGCGAGGGCGAGGTGATTGACGGCCCGCCGCCGCACCGTTTGCGCCAGCTCGCGGTGAAGGTACAGGATGGGGCGCTCTTCGCCGAGATCTAGCCTAAGGACAGAGTGATGAACCGTATCTTCCAGTGGTTCGATGAGCGAACCGGGCTCAGCGGGCCGGTCCGCGACTTCCTCAACTACCCGGTGCCGAAGTACGTCCACCGCAACTTTCTGTACACGTTGGGCGGACTAACGCTGATCTCGTTTCTGATCCAGGTCGTCACCGGCATCCTGATGGCCTTTTACTACGATCCGAGTACCGAGGGTGCCTACAACAGCGTGGACTACATCAGCTACCAGCTACCACTGGGCTGGCTGATACGCGGCGTCCACCACTACGCATCGAGCGCAATGGTGATCTTGGTGTCGCTGCACATGTTGCGTACCTACTACTTCAGCGCCTACAAGAAACCCCGCGAGCTGAACTGGCTTACCGGCGTGCTGCTCTTCTTCCTGGTTCTCTCCTTTGGCTTCACCGGCTACCTGCTGCCCTGGGACCAGAAGGGCTACTGGGCCACCAAGGTCGGCACGGAGATCGCCGGGTCGGTGCCGCTGATCGGCAGCTTTCTCATGCACCTGATGCGCGGTGGCGATATGCTCGGTCAGGCCACGCTCACCCGCTTCTACGCCGGACACATCCTGCTCCTGCCAGCCTCGGTGGCCGTGCTGATCGTGGCCCACATCTTCCAGATGCGCTTTCACGGCATGGCCCCGGCGATCACCAAAAAAGCCCAGGCTCAGTCCAAGATCTTCGTGCCTTTCTTCCCCGACTGGGCGATCACCGACACGCTCTGCGGCCTGGGTCTGTTGGCCCTGCTGGTCTACATGACCTGGGCCAACCACGCGCCGCTGGAGTTCCCCGCCGACCCGACCAGCAACAACTATGTGCCACGGCCCGAGTGGTACTTTCTGTTCTACTTTCAGTTGCTGAAGTATTTCCCCGGCGCTCTAGAACCGGTGGCCACGATCCTCATCCCGCTGTTCATCTTCGGCAGCATGGTGCTGCTACCCTTTGTTGACCTCAGTGAGGAGCGTCGCCCGTGGCGCAAGCCCGTGACGACCCTGGTCAGCATTTTCTACATCATCGTGATCGTTGTCTTCACCATCCTTGCGATGGCCGCTTATGCATGAGGAGAGAACCCAATGAAACGCCTGCTATTTGTTGAGACCCTGGCAATCGCCCTGGCCTTCGTCGTCGCCGCCTGTGGCGCACCCGCAGCCGCACCGCAGGGCGGAGCATCCCCGGCCAAGCCAAATACCCTGACCGCCGTGAAGGTTGATGCAACCACGCTCGATGCTGCTGCACCCTATTGGGCGCAGGCTCCCAAGCTTGATGTCTCCACCATCACCGCGCTCCCCGGCAAGCCGGGTGGCCCCACCGTGTCAATCCAGGCCGCCTACGATGGTCAGTACATCGTAATCCGCAGCGAGTGGCCCGATGCCACCAACACCCTGACTCGCAACACATGGACGTGGGACGGCGCGAAGTTTACGCGGGCGGGTCAGGAAGATTTCATCTCGTTCATCTGGCCGATTGGTAACAACGCGGCCTTCGCCAGCAAGGGATGCGCCGCCACCTGCCACAATACCAGCACCAAGCAGGAAGAGTGGTGGATGGGATCGGACAGTGCCGACGTGCGCTATGATGGCTGGTTCTGGATGTCGGCCCGCACAAACCCGGTTGGTTACACCAACGACATTGGCTGGATCAACCTCGTTGACCCCAAGGATATGGGTAGCCCGCGTGTAACCGACGCGGTGGAGTCGGGTGGTTTCGTGAATAACACCGACGGTGCCGCAGAGAACCCCTCCCCCAAGTTTATGAGCAGCAAGGATCTGAAATCACTTCTGCTGCTGGATGCCGACAAGGTGGCCTTCGACAAGACAAAGCTAGTAGCTGGCAACACCGTCCCCGGCTTTGTGCTGGCGAAGGCGGTTGGCTCCCTCGGTGATGTTGAGGCCAACGGCGTGTGGGCCAACGGCAAGTGGGTCCTCGTGCAGCGGCGCTTGCTGAACACCAGCCACAATGACGACGCTGTTCTCATCCCGTCCAAGCCGACACCCTTTGGTATTGCCGTGGCCGATGCCGCCGGCGACGCCGACCACAAGATCAGCCAGGAAGTACTCACGCTTGAGTGGAAGTAGTTCTCGGCACTGCTGAACGAAACAAAGCGTCCCGGTGGGCGATATGCCCACCGGGACGCTTTACTTTGCACTCGCTCTACATCTGTGGTTCCGAGTACGGACCGGCTAAACCATCAAGGTTATACGCTCGGATGCGATACCAAGCTGGCATCCCGGTGGGCGAGGGTATCGGCCACGGGGTACTGTAGTCGGTGGCGCAGCGATCGCAGATCACCTGCCAGGGGCCGTCGGGACTGGACAACGCACGCTCGACGGAGTAGGTATCCGCGCCGACCACACCGCGCCAACTGATCTTCTTCCCAATGCTCGTGATCAACGGGGCGTCGGGGATACTGTTGGCGGGCACGGCGATCCCGCGCATTTTGTAGGCATGGGCGCGCAGCAACTGGGCGCGCTCGCGCATAGTCACGGTCTGGCCGGGATAGTGCATTTTGTAGCCGCCGTTGCTATTTACGTAGCCGCAATGATCATTGTGGCCAAAGAGAGTCCAGTAGAGATCGCCCACAATGGTCGGGTTGACATCAATTTCGTTGAGGAAACGAACAAGGCTATCCCCACCCTTCACATTGTTCCAATCGTACTCGCCCACAAAAAAAACCTTGTCGGCGGCGACGACTTCCTCGGCACTGCGAACCATGCTCAGTCGGTCCATCGGGTAGAAGTGCTGCGAATACATGTCAATACTGGGAATCTGGAGGGCGGCGGCGTCAATCCGAACGTTGCCATCGGCCACCAGTTGATGGGGGGCAATGCTCGTGATCAGATCGGCAATCTCGTTCGTCCACGCAGTCGGCGGGCGCAGTTCGTTGCCTGTTTCCCAGGCCATAATCGTCGGATCATCCTTATAAGCCACGCCGGTATACGTATTCACGCGGTTCAGGATGAGCGTGATATACGCCTCAACATCGGCGATCACCTGACGGTTTGTGTAAAAGTCTTCTTTCGGTAGGCCGCGCCAGGTGGTGAAGGTGGAGATTCCGCCGTGGTAGTAGGCGTAGTTATCAATGAGGGGCAGGATCAGCCGCAAACCATAGCGGCGGGCGGTTGCGATGGCATAGTCCACATGGGTGAATGCCTCTTCGTTGATACTCGCCAGCGTGGGCTTGATGCAATACTCGCAACCGACGGAGATGGCAGCGTGGCTGCGGATAACGGTAGCACCCATCTCTTTCGCGGTAGCCAGGACATCATTAACGCGGAAGGGGGTAGGATACCCGACGCCTCCGACGTTCTCATCAATGCCGAGCCAATAGATATTGGCCCCGGCGAAGCGGAAGGGTTCTTCCCCGATGGTGAGACCGCTGCCGCGCCGCTCGATAAAGCGGTTTTCATTATGAATGGTGGGTATATTCTGATCGAGATCTGTGAGCAATGGTGCCTCACCGGCACACTGAACCAGCATGAACAGTGCCAGAAGGAGCCCGGCGATCCAGCCGCAGCATGTCGGCTTCGGCATTCGGGCAGGTAAGGGCATCGCACTCCTCACACCGGGGGGCGCTCGATGCTGTGGCGAGGCCCCTTAAAATGCATGGTTGTGGCCCGCACACTGAGGGTAGCGATGCAGGATGCCGCTAGCGTGACGTACCAGAGCATCACGGATACCCAGGCGAGCGCCCGCCACGGGGTTGGTCCAGCGTATGCGGCGACCATAACCGCCAGCCGCACCCGCGAGATGCCAATCCAAATCAACGCCGTGGCCCAGAGTGTGATCTCAAGTCCACCAGTCTCGATCCAGGGCTGGAACGCCAGTGCCAGAGCAACCAGCGTGATTCCAACGCTCAACCATGCGACGATGTACGGATAAAAGGCGGCCAGTGCCTCACGGGGGCTGGACAAAAAGTGTGAGCGCATGCGGATGAGTGAGGCTAAGTGGGCACGCCGCCAGCGCAACTCGTTTGTCCACCACTCGTGTAGGGTAGATGGACGCTCAGTATACACGATAGCGTCGGGGCAATAGGCGCAGGTATACCCAGCCATCGCGACCCGCGCATCGAGATCCCAGTCAACGCCCACCAATACGTCCTCAGGGAATCCGCCGATGGCCTCAATCACCTCGCGGCGCAGCGCAATGCCCCCGCTGCCCTGGAGGTAGACTAAACCACGGATTTCGTAGGTTTCGATCTTCTCCATTTGGCCGTGGAGCGAGAACGGGGTTCTGCGCAGCGGGAGGTAGTTGCCGGTGGTAGCAGAGACCACGCCCTGGATGGGGGCGATCATGGCGCGTAGCCAGCGCGGTTCGATCTGGGCGTCGGCGTCCAGAATGACAATAATTTCGCCGCCAGCCAAACGCATCCCGTCGTTGAGCGCCGCGTTCTTGCCACAGGGCCGCTGCTCGATCACGTGGATTTGCGGATCGTTGGCGGCGGCAGTTAGGGCTGCTTGGTGGGTGCCATCAGGGCCACCTGCCACCAGCACTGCGTCCCACGCTGGGTAATCGAGCCTGCGCAATTGGCGCATCAGGATCTCGATAGTGCCCTGCTCGCGCCACGCCGGGATGATCAGCGTCACCGTGGGCCAACGCTCAGGCGGCGCAGGTGGCAACCTGCGTTTGCTCCGGCGTGCCTGTTTACCGTGACGATAGGCCAGCGTGATCGTAGACGTGGCAGAGAGACAAAGCAGCAGAAACAGGGCCAGATGCGCCCCCGCAAAAGCGATCCCCATCACCTTACATGCTCCACGGTGGCGCTCGGCGCTATCTGGCCAAAGGTTGCTGTCCGATAGACGAGCGGAATCATGACCAGCGATGCCAGTGTCTCAATAATCAGCAGGCCAAGGCACGCGCCAATCAGTCCGTCAAAGTAGGCTCCCACCGTCGCCAGCAGCACCCGGAAGAAGCTTGATGTGGCCACCAACCGTGTCGCGTGCAGCGTCTGACCGTGAATGCGGGCGATAGCTACGTAGTGTTCACGGATGATCAGAGGAAACACAATCAGCCCAAGAATACGCAGTGGCCAGAGCGACTCGACAACATACGCCTTGCCGAAGAGGGAGAGGAGCAGTTCGCCGCCGGGAAAGATGACGAGGTTTGCCACGAGCCCAATCACGAGCCCGGCTCCCATCGTAAAACGCAATCGCTGCGCGAGTGCCTGCGGATTTCCCGACCCAACGGCGTAGAGGACGGTTGCCAAAGATACCGGCCCAACCGAGACAAAACTGGCGAGCATCCATGCTGTGTAGAAGTAGGCATTTGCCGATGCTGAAATCATCGCGGTGATGATCAGCGGCATTACCAGCCCCGGCGCAAGAATCGCCATATTGAGCATGTGGTGGTGGAGCGACTTCAGACCGAGACTACGCAGCACCCCCCACTCGGGATGGGCGATACCCGCACTGCCTCGGCACGCGACAATATAGACAATCAGGATGGCGAAGGAGACCAGATTGCCCACCAGCCAGGTGAGATAGATACT
>CAIXLU010000694.1 GCA_903920315.1 uncultured Oscillochloris sp. | reverse complement strand
GTCTACCTACGACCTGCTGCACGTGGCGATCTTCCCGGTGCGCGGCACGAACTCGGCGCGGGCCTTCCTGCTCGCGCTGCGAGCCAAGGGCTATGTCCCGCAGGTGATCGTGACCGACCTCTGCACGGACTACGACCGGGCCATCCCGGCGGTCTTTCCGCACGCGATTCACCACCAGTGCATCTTCCACGCCCTCCAGGCGTGGCACGGATACCTGCGTGACGCCTACGGGAAGCACTATCGGAACCAGCGTCCCGATGCGGTGACGCTCCAGAACCAGCTCGACGGCATCTTCCACGCCACGACCAAACGGACGGCCCAGCGGCGCTACGAGAAGGTCGTGGCGTTACGAGACGCCTACGTGGCGGCGACGCCGGAGGTGGAGGCGGTCTTCGCCAGCCTCGAGCGCCACTGGCCGAAGCTGGTCAACGCCATCGAGAGCGACCGCATCCCGAAAACGAACAACACGGCTGAACTGGTGAACCGGCGCTTCGATCAGCACTATCAGACATTCTGTGGCTTCGACACGATCACGTCGGCACAGACCTACCTGGCGGTGTTCGAGTGGTGCTATCGCTTCACGCCGTTCACGCCGGACGCGCAAAAGCGAATCCGGGGGAAGTGTCCGCTGGAACTCGCGGGCTACGACGTGGCCAGCCTGCCGATGGCGCAGCTCTGTCGCGGCCAGATGCTCCATTGGCCCCCTGAGGCCCTCGGCGCAGTAGTCCCCAGGACGTAACGGTCTCGGCACCCGATGCCCCCCCTGCGTTGGCAGCGTGCTATACTGCGACAACGTTGCCACGGAGGGCTACCCTATGCCAGGGCTCATCATTAATCTCTCGATCTATGCGGACGAGGCCGCGCTCCTCGCTGGCCTGCGCCGCCACGACCCCGACGCCTGCACCTGCCTGGTCAAGCGCTTCGCGCCGTTGGTCTACGCTCGCGCCCTGCGCCTGGTAGGCGACCCTGACGACGCAGAGGGCGTGCTTCAGACCACCTTTATCAAGACCTGCGATGCCCTGCCAAACTTCGATGGGGCGAGCAGCCTGGGTACATGGATCTATCGCATCGCGACCAACGAGGGGCTGATGCTGCTCCGCCAGCGCCGACCGCAGGTTGCCCTCGACGTGGTTGCGGAGTTGCTTCCGGCGGATGAACTGCCCCATCCGAACCGCTCATGGACCATTGACCCTGGGCGCGCCGTCCTGAATGGCGAGCTGCGCGACCAGTTGGCGCAAGCCATCGCCGCGCTGCCGGAGCCGCTGCGGGTGGTCGTCACGCTGCGCGACATCGCTGAACTGAGTACCGAGGAGACGGCGGCCCAGCTTGGAATCACTCCCGGCGCGGTGAAGGTGCGTCTGCATCGCGCCCGCCTGCGGCTGCGGGATCTCCTGGCGGACTACCTGGGGTTCGTGACGGAGGACGACGATGACTAAACCGCAGCATCACCACCATAGTCTTGAACGCTGCCGCACGCTGATCGCGCAACTGAACGACTACCTTGATGGCGACCTGCCTCCCGATCTGTGTGCGGAGCTAGAGGCGCACCTGGCGAGCTGTCCGGACTGCCAAGTGGTACTCGGTACGCTGAACCAGACGGTGCAGATCTTGCACACCCTCGATGCGGTGCCGCCGCCACTGCCCGCCGATCTGGAGGCGCGGCTGCTTGCGCGCCTCGCGTTGCCCAGTGCCCCCGCACGAGGCAAGCCGTGATGTCGTCTCAGGCATGAGTACGCGCTGCGGCATCATCAGACGGCGACGCCAATACCGAACGCACCCATATCACTCATACATGAGCATTCTTCCTGGGCGGTGTGGGTGTGTGATGTGAGACAAGTACCCCCCATGCACACCCCACCGTCGTCCGGCACCTTCCGCCGGCGACACTACCACCGCGCCGCCCAACTCTGGGCGGATCTCCGCCGCCTGACGGCCCTGCGTGGCACGGGATCGCTCTCCCCGGCCCGGCGCGAGCGGCTGATGCTGGTGGTAACGGCAGTCAACCGCTGTCACTACTGCGCCACCTTCCATACCCACGCCGCCCAGATAATCGGCATGTCGGCTGCCGAGGTTGCGCTGCTGCTGGACGGATCAACCCAGGATACACCAGAATCCGAGATTCCCGCGCTGGTGTACGCCCGGCACTGGGCCGAAGCCGCCGGGCAGCCGACGCCGGAGCTTCAGGCGCAGCTCGTGGCGATCTACGGGCTTGCGCAGGCGCAGGCTATTGAGCGCGTGCTGACCATGATCTGGATCGGTAATCTGTGCGGCAACACCTGGGACGCGATCCTCTTTCGGCTCTCCGGTGGCCGCCTGGGGTAGCACCGTGCGCCCTCGTTCGCCGACTACCCGCATGGGAGTATTCGTTGAACCGTAGCATTGTTCTCGGCCTCGGCAACTGCGTGAACCGCGACTCGGGCCTGGGTATCCACGCCGTACGGGCCATGGCCGCGCACCTCGGCCCCGCTGCTGGCGTTGAACTGGTGGATGGCAGCCTGATCGGATTGGACATCCCGCACCTAGTGGAGCAGTGCGAACACCTGCTCCTCATTGATGCTATTGATGATGAGCAGGTGCCGGGGATGCTGATCGAGCGGCGTGGTGCGGAGATCGTGCCCTACGCCGGGGGGATGTGCGCGCCGTATCAGATGATCGTTCAGGATGTTCTTGCGCGCGCCACGCTGCACGGTCGGCTGCCCGCATACCTGCATATGATTGGAGTGCAGCCTGCCGACATGACCCGTGGTTGGGAGTTGAGTCCACGGGTCGCTGCGAGCCTCCCCGCCGTTCTGTTTCGTGCCAGAATACTGCTGACCGGGTGGGGCATGCTTACGCCATGTGATTGGAATGCGTAGCGGAGCTATGCGCAATGCTGCTACTCGACTCAACTGCGACCAATGTGTTCCTCGCAGACACGGCACGATTGTAACCGAAGGTTCTGCCTGTGCATCAGATAAAGGTAAGGCTACCAGGATTGCCATCGCTGTCACCGCGATGCAAGGCACCACATAGGGTCACATGGATCCGAACATGCGCCCTCTGTACATCCATCGTAAGCGACGACTATTTCGTAAGGAACCTCATATGTTGAGTAACGGTTCTCGCGCTATCCCGGCCCTCCCAGCGATTTCAGTTCGTAACCTGAAGGTCAAGCTCGACGCCAACGAGCCAATCGTGCTGATTGATGTGCGCCAGCCCGAAGAGTTCAAGAGCGGCCACGTGGCCGGGGCGCGGTCGCTACCCTTGCCGACGCTCGCCACCCGCCTTGATGAGCTGAAGAAGGATGCGGCCATCTACTGCATCTGCCTCTCGGGCGGTCGCAGCAGTTCGGCCTGCGATCTGCTCCAGCGCCAAGGCTTCACCAACGTGACCAACGTGGTTGGCGGGATGGGCGCCTGGCAGCAGGCCGGTCTGCCTAGCAAGCGGGGGTAGTCGATGCTTCCGCCTGTACCACATCGCCCTTGAACGGAACGTGGGAAGTTAAGCGCGTGCGAACGCACGTGAAGAAGCCGAGATGATGGAAACATCATCTCGGCTTCTTCACGTGCGCCAGCCCACGGGGGAGGTTGTCCTACAACCGGGAGCCACGGGTGGAGCGCGAGCGAGTGCTGATACCGAAAGGCAGGTAGAGCGGGCAGACGCTGACCACACTCGTCAGCACGAAGACTGCCGCCAGCACGCCCAGGATGATCGCGACCACACCACTCACCACGCCGCTGAGGATGAGCCCGGCCACAACCATTGCGACAACCACCCGCACCACCCGGTCAATGGTTCCCATATTTGCCTGCATTGCCTTGCTCCTCGTTTGTCTGTTGCCACCACTGGGATGAGCATAGCAGGCGTGGCCCTCCAGATCTGTGACAAAGTCACCGAGCGAGCAACTCAGCGCGCCGCACCAGGCCAGGGCGGTCGAGGATGGCCACGCTGCCACGGGAAACCTGAACCAGTCCGCCGGCGGCAAAGTCGGCGAGGATGCGGCTGATCACCTCGCGTGAGCTGCCCAGTTCTGCCGCGATTTGCTGGTGGGTGAGGGTGATCACAGAACCGACAGACACAGGCTGACTTAGCAGCAACTCCACGATGCGCACGTCCATGCGCCGAAAGGCTACCTCATCAACCACCGCCATCACGGTGGCGAGGCGCTGGGAGAGTAGATGGAACACATAGCTGCGCCAGGGCGGGAAGGCATCAACCCAGCTTTGGAAGATGGTGTGCGACACGACACATGCCTCGGCGGGTTCCTCCACTGTCGCGATGGCGGGAAACTGGCGCTCGCTGAGGATGCAGCTTGCGGTGAGGATGCAGCTCTCGCCACGGGCGAAGCGGTAGAGCGTGATCTCGCGCCCGGTCTCACCAATCTTGAAGACGCGCACCCGACCAGCCGCGAGGATGGCGAAGGTGTTGCACAGATCGCCCTCCTCAAAGATGGTCGCCGCCGCCGGGAAGCGCATATGGGTCGCCTGGCTGACGAAGGCGCGGGTCGCCGCTGCACGCGGGTCGGCGAGGAAGGGCAGCATGGCCGCTGCATCACGCCATTGAGGTTCACTGAGCATAACTGAAATCCTGATTGGCTGGTTGTGCTGCTGACCGATAACGTAAGCAAGGCCCTCGCGTAAACACTACTGAGCCACTGAGCGGATGAGTGCACAGACCTAGCGTTCCGACGACGAAGCAACGCATATGCAGCGACTGAACACATCTGCATGCGCGATGTGCCCTACCGTCGGGCCAGGTTGGCGGCGACCAGGATGGGATCCCAGACTGGGGCGAAGGGCGGGGCGTAGCTCAGATCGAGTTCGGCCAGTTCATCCACCGTCCAGCCACCGTGCAGCGCCGCCGCGATCACGTCTACCCGCTTGGCCACGCCCTCGCGCCCGATCAGTTGCCCGCCCAGTAGCCGGCGCGATTCTTCCTCATAGACCAGCTTCACGTGAATGGGCTGGTGCCCCGGCATGTAGTGTGCCCGCGAGTTCGCTGTCGCGCTGACCGTCTTCACCATAAAGCCCTCGGCTCGAGCCCGCGCCTCGGTCAGCCCGCTGCTGGCCGCCTCCAGGTCAAACACCTTCACCACGGCGGTGCCGACGATCCCGCCAAAGCGTGCATCGCCCCCGCCGATGTTCTCGCCCGCCACCTTGCCCTGCTTGTTCGCGGTGGTGCCGAGCGGCACCCAGGCTGGCCGCCCGGTCACCCGGTGGTGCGCCTCAGCCACATCGCCGGCTGCCCAGATGTGCAGCACGCTGGTACGCTGGTGGTCGTCCACGGCGATGGCGCCGGTTGGCCCGAGGGCGACCCTGGCGGCGCGGGCCAGTTCCACCTGCGGACGCACGCCGACGGCGAGGATGACGATGTCGGCGGGGATGGTCTGCCCGCCCACGACCACCCCACGCACGCACGCATCGCCATCCAGCCCCTCCACGGCCTGCGACAGACGCACCTCGACCTGCTGGCGCACCAGCTCGGCCTGCGCGTGGGCCGCGAGTTCGGGGTCAAGGTTCGGCAGCAGATGAGGCAGCCGCTCCACCACGGTGAGGGCGATGCCGTGGGCGGCGAGGGCCTCCGCCATTTCGAGGCCGATGTAGCCGCCGCCGATGATCACCCCGCGCGTAGGCTGGTGCTGCGCAATCCAGCCCTGGATCGCCAACGCATCCTCGACATTGCGCAGGGTGAACACCCCCGGCATGTCGGCACCGGGGAGCGGAGGGCGAATGGCCCCGCCGCCGGCGGTGAGCAGGAGTTCGTCCCAGGAGTCGGTGATCTCCACGCCGCTCGATAGGTCACGCACCCGCACCGTGCGGGCGGCGGGATCGATTGCGCGCACCTCGTGGCGTACGAGCGCTCGGATGCCCTGTTTGGCGAACTGCTCGGGGGTGCGGACGACCACATCCTCGACACAGGCGATATCGCCCTTGATCGCGTAGGGGAAGCCGCAGGCACCGTAGCTAACGTAGCCGGAACGCTCGTAGACCACGATCTCCAGCGCCGGGTCCATCCGCCGCGCCTTGGCGGCGGCGCTCATGCCGGCTGCACCCCCGCCAATGATCACTACTTGTTTGCTCATCATATCCCTCACTCCCAGGGCACCGCCGCATTGGCGAGGCCGCGCTGATCGTTTGATGCCTCCCTTCAGTGGAAGGTTTCACTCCGAGCGAGGCACCGCTCATCTGCGAGATGCTGCCCAAAGCGTGATCGCGTGTTGTGTCAGGCGCGCTGGCTCAGGCACCGGTATGCTCGTGGCGGGCGGCTTGGCGAATCGCGCTCTTTTTGCTTCCCCGGCGCCACTTCACCCACCATGGCAGGGCGAAGAGGTAGAGCCCGGAGAGCGCAAAGATAAGAACCATACCCTGCTGGACGCGCTGGAGGATGGTACCGACCGCGCTCCCCTGGGTGCTGAGGACCGCGATCATGATTACGATGAAGACCGGCGCAAGCCAGCGGTGGAACAGGCGGATGGTACGAGACATGGGTGAGACTCCTCGATGTGTCATTGCAGCGCGAGATGCGCCAACTCCTCGTTACACCATACCATCGGCTCTTACGCCCGTCATTGACTTTTGTCGGTTTTGTACCACTTCACGTGATCTGCGCCCGCAACTCAAGCCCGGCCTGGTCGATCACGCGGATACACTGGCGCTCGACCACGATGATCCCGGCTGTCACGAGGGTCTGGAGCGCACGGTTCAGCACGTCGGGCACGGTGCCAAGCTGAGTCGCGAACTCAGCCTGGGTGGCCCAGGGTTGGCGCAGGATCTCGCCGCCAACTGCCCGCTGGAGTAGCAGACGGGCCAAGCGGGCCTCCACCGACCGGAGCGCGAGATCCTCGACCAGATCGCTCAGCCGGATCACCCGTGTGGCTAGGCTGCGGATGAGCGCCTGGGCGAGTTCGGGATGGATCGCCATCAGTTCGTGCAGGCGCGCACGGGGGATACCCCAGAGGGTGGTAGGTTCCAGGGCGATCACGGTGGCTTGGGTGGGAACGTCAGCCAGTACTGCGAGATTGAACACCTCGCCTGGACCAAACAGCGCCAGAGTCTGCTCGCGGCCACCCGCCGCGATCTTGACTGACTTGAGCCAGCCATGCGCGATGACGTAAAGGTGTTCATCCGATGCGCCCGCGAGAAAGACCACCTGCTGTGGGCCATAGTGTGCGCGTACCGCTATCGTGGCCAGGGCCGTCAGCAGCGGCGGGCTCAGGTCAGCAAAGAGCGGTGCCGCCGCGAGGGCGGCGGCGACCTGTTTCTGGGACGAAGATGTCGGATGAGACACGGTTTCCTCTGCCAGGATGATCCACACGGGCGCTGATTGTACCACGCTGGCCCCTACGGGGCGGCCTGCTCAATCAGCCATTCGCGCAGCGCGGTTATGGAGAAGTCGGGCGAAACGACCTCCAGATCTTTGAGCGCCGCGCTGGTGGGCGTCTCAGCCGGAATGCCGAAGCGAGCGTATAGCGCGACCTTGTCCATGTGGTAGGCGTCAACCACGGACTCGATGGTCATCCAGCCCTTAATCTCGGCGGGGTCGGCACCGCTGAGTTGTACCGCCGCTCCGTCGGGCGTGAGTTTGCCAGAGACCGACCAGAGCCCGGCGTACTGAGCAATCTGGATGGTGCCGAAGAAGAGTATCAGAATGAGGGCGGCGTAGGCAAGTCCACTGATGCGCAGGATGCCACGGGCGCGGGGTGCGGTAGTTTGGGTGGTCATGATGTATCTCCTGAGCTAAGGCATGTTTCAAACCAGCGTGACAGTTTGGGCACATGCACCGCGTTCTGTTGCGGCAAATCTGCAATCTAAAATCTGCAATCTGAACATGCCTAATCGCCGCTGGTTGGCGTGGGTGCTGCGGCGGAGTGAATGCCGGGTACGGCTAGGCGCAGGTCAATGGCATCGGGACGTGGGCACTCGTTCACGCAGCGCAAACAGGTGATACAGCTCAGGTCGGTGATGGCGTCGGCGCGAGCCACATCAATGCCCATCGGGCAACGCTGGGTACAGAGGCCGCAACTGGTACAGGCGCTCTCCACGCGCTCGATGTGCAGCGGGCTGAGTCGCCCCATCAGGCTGATCGTTGCGCCGAGCGGGCAGGCGTAGCGGCACCAAGCCCGCTCCACAAACAACGAGGCGATAAGCGAGACCGCCAGCACCGCTGTGCCAACGCTCAGTTGGAGTTCAGCCAGACTGAGGAGGGCCGACCAGGGGTCGTAGTCACGGAAGACCATGCTGCCGTACGTGATCGTCCCACCGATGATCCAGGCTAATACCAGGTAGCGCCCGTAGCTGAGCCCGTGATCAATGCGCTGGCCGAGGGTGGGGCCGGTGGCGCTGCCGCGTGCGGAGCGCGGATTGAGGGACTTGCGCAGGGCGTTCATCGCACGGCCCAGGGGGGGGATGCGGCGTTGGAGCCAGCGACTGAAGGCGTAGGTCCACTCCTGGATCGTACCGAGCGGGCAGATCCAGCCACAGAATGCGCCACGGGCGAAGATGGTGGTGACAGCGACGGCGAGGAAAAGGGCGAGGTTCGAGAGGTGTGTGTGGTTAATCGTCCGTCCGCCCGTCAGATAACTGTAGAGCGTCTCCAGGCCACCGAAGGGGCAGAACGCCTCCGCAGAGGCGGCAGTCTCGCCGAGGACGAGGTGTCTCCCGGCAACGAAGACGACGAATCCGACAACACCAAGCTGAACGAGTTGGCGGAGAGTCTGGAGGCTGGGTCGGCGCCAGCGGGCGCGGACGGTCGGGGTACGAGGGCTAACAGTAGATGACATGGCAGATACTCCTTGGTCATATATCTGCCTTCAGCATACCGCCCAAAGATGGATAACTGATGGAGAGACGGTGAGAGTCTGCGGCACTCTGTGGGGAGGGTGTATCCCTCTCCACACATCCGGTATCGTTACGGCATCTCATCTGCGCTGGCGGGTAGCGCAGCCATCACCCGCCGCAGCCGCGCCGCCACCTCTTGCGCGATTACGGTGAGATCATCGCGGTGCATGATGCGGAACATTGCCTCCGGGTTGATCGCCGAGATGATTGTCTGCCCCGCATCGTTGAGGTATACGATAACGTTGCAAGGTAGCAGGAGGCCGATCTCCGGATCAACGGTAAGCGCCTGCTGCGCGAGGGGCGGGTTGCATGCGCCGAGGATAATGTACGGGGCGATGTCGGCATTCAGCTTTGCCTTGAAGGTCGCCTGCATATCAATCGTGGTCAGGACGCCGAAGCCCTCCTGCTTCAGCGCTGCGGTCACCGCTGCGATCGCTGCCGCATAGTCGAGCGATGTCTGTACGGTATAGCCGTAGTCATGCTGCTCCATGGTCAATTCCTCCTATGATTGAATGGTTTATATCTCGGTCGTCCCGGCCTATCCCCGCTCCCGCATGACGGATGACACGGTCTACCCGCGCCGACGCAGGGTGTACCACGCCGAGTCCATTTGCCGATCACCGACGACCGTGGTGCCGTGTTCGACCAACTCGAACACGAATGTGTCTGCGAAGAGGCTCATGATCGTCGCGTCCGGGATGCCGGTCGACCCCTCCTGATCTGGTTCGCGCAGGTGCGCAAAGAGCAGGAAGCATCCGGCTGGCCGCACCAGCCGCACGACCTCCGCCGCGTAGGATTGTAGATCCGCACCTTCAAACCCATGCATACAGCCGACATCAATGGCGAGGTCGTACGGCTTTACGAGGAAGCTCAGGTCGGTCACGGAACCGACGTGCAGCCGCACCTGCGCTGCCAGTCCTGCCGTATGCACGCGCTCCTCAGCCATCGTGATCGCCTCAGGGACGAAGTCAACACCGTCGGCATCCCATCCGCGTGCTGCGAGGAAGACGCTCGCCCGTGCGGTGCCACATCCCAGATCAAGGACGCGCCCAGGGGGCAGGCGCTCGGCCACGGCAATGATCTCGGGTGGCGGCAGATCATGATCCCACGGGAGATCGCCGTCACGGTAGCGCTGCTGGAAGCGGGTGAAGCGGGGTGGATCCGGGGTGGTCATTCGCGTGCTCCTTCTCGTGGCGGCACATACGATTGCATGTCACGTCGCGCCATCCGTTACGTGGCTGTCGCCTTGCCGCATGCAGTGTAGCAGCTTTCGTGACCCACTCACCATGGTCAGAGCGATCCGATTGCTCCAATGCAACTAAAATAGTGTGGCTATATACGCATATGATGCGCGATAGGCGCTATTATTTTGGTTGAGGCTCGCCAGCGATATTCTCGTGAGCCTGCACATCCGCCGGGCATACCGCGCCCACAGCTAAGAGTACTCATCATATGAAGATCGCTATGGTCAGCCGCAGGAGTAATACGGCCACGCCCGCCGAGCAGCGCTGGTCAGCGGTGCTGCTCGGTCTCATCGCTGGCTTACTCCTCGGTGTCATCCTTATGCCCGGCATCTCCCTGGAGCGAACGCTCTACCTGGCCCTGCACGGCATCTGTGCCCAGAGCCACAACCTGATCTCTGGCGGTATCCAGATGCCGCTCTGCGCACGCGACAGCGGCATGTACCTGAGCGAACTGGTCACGCTGGGGGTGGTCGCGGCGTGCGGGCGCGTGCGCGCCGGTCGGCTGCCGCCCCTGCCGGTCAGCCTGATCATCCTGGGCCTGTTCCTGCTGATGGCCGCCGACGGGATCAACTCCACACGGGACGAACTGGGGATGGCTACCGCCTACGCGCCGCGCACCGACCTGCGGCTGCTCACCGGGATGGGCGCGGGCATCGGGTTGGCCCTCGTGGTGCTGCTGGTGCTGAACACCGCCCTACGCCGTGATGTGGACAACACGCAGCGCAGCCTGAGCTCGTGGCGCGATCTCGGCATGGTGCTGGCCGTCAATGGGCTGATCGTGGCCGCTCTGGCCGCCGATACACCGCTGCTAGCCATCCCTCTCGCCCTGCTGGTGACGGTGGGTGTAGTCGGCAACCTCACCGTCGTCATGCTGCTCTTCCCAAGCCTGGCCCTCGGCCTAACCGGGCGTGTTACCCGTATGAGCCAGTTGGCCCACCCGGCGGTGATCGGACTCGTCCTGGCGCTAACCTTCATCCTCGCCCTGGCCCGCTACCGGATCGAGATGGAGATCGGCGGGTATTTGCCGCTTCCAATCATGCCGTGAGACACGGGAACAGCGACCAGCAGCAGCAGGGCTGGGGCCATCCCGTTTGCGAGTGGGTCGCGCTGGTAGGAGATACTGCCGTGAATGGGGTTACTGCACCCTATTTTGATGGTTGTATCACGACAATGCGCAATTGCCTGTCTCCGTAACCACATGCGTTTTCCCCGCATCGAAGTCGAGGGAGATCTGATGCGCGCGCCATGATCGGTGGCAGCGAACCCAGCGATACACCGCACGCATCAGGCATCGCCCATCGCGCTCAGCGGCAAGGAGAGAACCATGCATCACCACGTTGGCAGGGGAGAGTCCGGCTCACAGGCAGCACGCCCATCACGCGGGCGTGCGGTGAACCGCCAAGGGCTTACCCGCCGCATGCTCGCCCGCTCTTGGGGTCTCGCCGCAATCGCGATCCTGATCGGCGTCATCGCCGTCATAAGCGCAACCAACGCACGACCGAAGGTTGACCCGTCCGTCGCCGACGTCACCTTCGAGATGGCACCTGAGGTGGGCAAGCTGGCCCCGACCTTCCAACTCAGCACACCTGATGGCACACCCGTGAACCTGGCCGATCTTCGCGGGCATGTTGTACTCGTGAATTTCTGGGCCACCTGGTGTCCGCCGTGCCGCGCCGAGATGCCCGCCATCCAGGCGGCCTACGCACGCTACCAGGACCAGGGCTTCACTGTGGTGGCCGTGACCGTGAACGAGGAGCCTGCCAATGTAACCAGTTTCTTCAAAGAGCGCGGGCTGGGCTTCCTGGCCCTGCTCGACGATGGGCGCGTCCACACCGCCTACCGCGCCAGCGGTCTACCCTCCAGCTTCTTTATCGACCGCCAGGGCGTGGTGCAGGCCATCTACCGGGGCGCGATGGCGGACACGGTGATTACCCACGAGGTCGAACGCCTGCTGGCGGAAGCGCATAGCGAGGGCACACCATGACGAAGGGGCGTCTGGAAGCCTTCAGCGACGGGGTGATCGCGATCATCATCACGATTATGGTACTTGAGTTGAAGGTTCCCCACGAAACCAGCCTGGCGTCGCTGCTGCCGCTGGCCCCCGTTTTTCTCAGCTACGCGCTAAGCTTTGCCTTCTGCGGCATCTACTGGAACAACCATCATCACCTACTCCAGGCGGTCAAGCGCGTTGATGGGCGGGTGTTGTGGGCCAACATGCATCTGCTTTTTTGGCTCTCACTCATCCCCTTTGCCACCGGCTGGATGGGCGAGAACGCCTTTAGTGCGTGGCCGGTCGCGCTCTACGGGATCGTCCTGCTCCTAGCGGCGATCTCCTATCTTGGACTCACCCGCATCCTCATCGTACTCCACGGCAGGGATTCCGTGCTCGCCACCGCGATTGGTCGTGATCGCAAAGGGATGATCTCGCTAGCGCTGTATCTGGCGGCGATCTTCCTGGCCTTTGTGAACACATGGATTGCGTGCGGGCTGTACGTCCTGGTCGCGGTGATGTGGTTTATTCCCGATCAGCGGATTGAACGCACCCTGGCGCGGTAGGGTGACATATCGCGAAACACGGGAGCCTAAGAACGTACAGAAACGGGGTGGCGTGTGCCACCCCGTTTCTGTACGTTCCTTACGCCCGCTTGCTGTGGTTGACCGCCTTCAGAATCTTCAGATTAAGTACGATGAACCGCCAGAACTGGAAGGGCTTGAAGCTCATCCAGAACCGATCCTTGTCACTGATCTGCATCGGTGTGTCCCCTATTCAGGAATAATCGTCCAGCCGGGGCGCGCCCGGAATTTGTGCATAAACGTCTCGTGAACCATGCGCTTCATCCACGCGCCGCTCGTGCCCAGTTCCATATGGGTCACCATCGGGTCGCGCCCGTCGCTGTTGGGGAAGCGCCGGTAGTCGGGCACCACCGGATACATAAAGATCGTCGCCGCCTCGCCGTCCCAGAGCGAGTCGCCCATCGAAGCCACGCAGGCCGCGAACATCTCGGTCATGCGCTCGCGGTGGTGCATCGTCCCGCTCGTCACCAGATCGGCGATGTTGAAGGCGGTGATCCGACCGATGACGCCGGCGATCATCCCGGTGCGCGGCGGGGCCGCGCTAATT
>CAIXLU010000693.1 GCA_903920315.1 uncultured Oscillochloris sp. | reverse complement strand
CGGAATCATTCACCGGGGATGCGGAATCATTCACCGGGGATGCGGAATCATTCACCGGGGATGCGGAATCATTCACCGGGGATGCGGAATCATTCACCGGGGTCGCGTCATCATTCACCGAGGTCGCGGAATCATTCACCGAGGTCGCGTAGGGGCGCAGCAGCACCTAATACACCCCTACCCCTGACTCTTCCGAGGCTGCTGCGCCCCTTACTCCTGCACAACTGAGAGGGTCGGAGGATACGCAACCCCAAATACCATCTCACCTAGATACGGTACAATGGGCTTACATGAAGCTGGTGACTACGCAGGAGATGCGCGCCCTTGAGCGCGCCGCCGTTGATGCCGGGGCATCCTGGGCCGGGCTGATGGAGCATGCCGGCTGGGGTGTTGCTCAGGTTGCTTTTGAGTACATGAAGCGCGGCGGGCGGGCGCTGGTTCTCGTTGGCCCAGGCAACAATGGCGGCGACGGGCTGGTTGTCGCCCGACACCTCTGCGATGCCGGCTGCGTGACGCAGCTCTACCTCTGGCATCGCCCCGATAACCCCGCAGATTCCAACCGTCAGCGCTGTCGCCAACGCGGCATCGCTGAGCTGTGCGCAGAAGACGACCCCGACTATGTGAATCTGCGGGCAGCCCTGGCTAACGCCGACCTGGTGATTGATGCGCTGCTTGGTGCCGGTATCTCGCGGCCCGTGGAGGGCGACCTAGCCACCATTGTGACAATCGTGAACGAGATACGGGCTACACGGGGCGCGTCCTGTCCGGTTCTGGCCATTGATCTGCCCACGGGGGTCGCATCAGATAGCGGGGCTGTGACGAGTGTTGCCATACGTGCCGATCGGACGGTTGCCACCGGAGTCATAAAGCGTGGCATGCTGCTCTACCCCGGACGAGCCGCCGTCGGGGCGATTTCCCTTGCCGATATTGGGATTCCACCGCAGAATTTGGAGGCTTGCATGAGCGAGATACTGACGACTGAGTATGCTCGTAGGCTACTGCCTGCGCGGCCCACTGATGCCCATAAGGGCGATTTTGGTAAGGCGTTGATTGTGGCCGGTTCGCTGCATTATCCTGGTGCGGCCAGCTTGGCTTGCGCCGGTGCCGGGCGTGTCGGTGCCGGACTCGTCACGCTCGCCGCGAGCCGCACGGTTCTCGGCTCCAGTGGTCGCGGCCCTGAAGTAACGTTGCTGCCGCTCTCTGAGGGTGAGTGGGGTGCCATTGGGCCAAGTGCCGCTGAGGAACTTGGCAAGGCGCTGGAGGGTTATACATCCCTGCTGATTGGCCCTGGTCTCGGCACAGCCGACCCGACCAAGGAGTTTATCCGGCGCATCTTTGGGCTGGAGCAAGCCAAGATCCGCGCCCGCGTTGGCTTTCTCTCCGGCCCGTCGGCGACAACTCCATCAGACGGAGGCAAGGCCCTCAATCTGCCAACCACCGTGCTTGATGCCGATGGCCTCAATCTCCTCGCCTCAATTGAGGATTGGCCCGATCACCTGCCCCACGGGCTTTTTATCTTCACCCCGCACCCTGGCGAGATGCGCCGCCTGCTCAAGGTTGATACCCTTCCCGCCGACCTTGTGGCCTGTGCGACCGATGCGGCGCAGGCATGGGGCCAGGTCGTCGTACTCAAGGGCGCAACCACGGTTATCGCCAACCCAGATGGCCGCAGCGTGGTCTACAACGGTGCAAACCCGGCCCTGGCCACCGCTGGCACAGGCGATGTTCTCGCTGGTGCCGTCGTCGGCCTGCTAGCCCAGGGACTAACCGCCTTCGCCGCCGCCGTCCTCGCGGTCTATCTCCACGGCGCGGCTGGTACCCGCGTCCGCGACGAAGTGGGCGAGGCGGGAACGTTAGCCTCCGACCTGCTGCCCCATCTGCCACGGGCGATCCGCGCTCTGCGGGGGTGAGGTACAGGATGCGCTATTTGTAGCGCGGGCTTCCAGCCCGCATCAGCGGGCTG
>CAIXLU010000692.1 GCA_903920315.1 uncultured Oscillochloris sp. | reverse complement strand
GCCTTCGCGTCAAAAAGTATTTCTGCGCCTTGACAAGGTTCGCAGATACTTTACAGTTCAGGCCGGAATGTGGCATCGTGATGCGCTCGACCTGAAACCTGAAACCTCGCACCTGAAACCTTGTCTTCGCGTCACAAGCGGACTCTATGCGCCACTCTCTCGCCGACCTCATCCCGCACCTCGCCGGCAGGCGCATCCTTGTCGTCGGTGATGTCTCACTCGACGAGTATCTCTTTGGTCGGGCCACACGCCTCTCCCGCGAGGCCCCCGTACCCGTCCTTGAACTCATCCGCCGCGAGATCATCCTGGGCGGGGCAGCCAACCCGGCCCGCAATATCGTCGCCCTGGGCAGTATGGCTTCCCAGGTCGGCATTGTCGGTGCCGACTCCGAGGGCCGACAACTTCGCGATCTGCTCCACCATGCCGGGATTGACGCCCAAGGGCTGGTCGTCTCACCAACTCGCCCTACCACGCGCAAAACCCGCATCCTCGCCGAAGAGTCGCCGCGCCTGCCCCAGCAGGTTGCCCGTCTGGATCGGCTTGAGCGCACGCCACTCTCTCCCATTGAGGAAGATCTGATTATCGCGGCCCTGCGCACGCAGATCCCCACCGTTGCCGCCGTGATCTGCTCCGATTATCAACTTGGCCTGATGACTCCCGCCGTGATCAGCGCGACCCGTGATCTCTGCCACACCCACGGGGTACTCTTCACTGTGGACGCCCAGGGCAACTCGTACGCCTACGGCGGTGCCGACCTCTTTCGCTGCAACAACCAGGAGGCAGCGGCGGCCTTGGGCATACGTCTGGAGCGTGAGGAAGACTTCGTGCATGGCCTCGCCATGCTTCGCGATGCGCTGCGTGCGCGCCTCGTGATCGTCACCCGTGGGCCGCAGGGACTCTCGATCATCGGCCAGGGGCTAGATTATCGGCATCTGCCCGCCGTTGAGGTGAGCGAGGTCTACGATACCATCGGGGCCGGGGATACCTTCATCGCCGTCACAACCCTGGGGCTTGCGGCGGGCGTGAATCCGGTTGACGCGGCCCAGATCGCCAATACCGCAGCGGCGCTGGTCGTGCGCCGCCTGGGAAATGCCGTCGTATCGCCCGAGGAACTGGCTGCGGCCCTCACACATCACCACTAATAAAGCACGACGCCCGTGCGTCGTGCTTCGAGTCAGACAATCTGTCGGGAGGAGGCTACGCTGCATTCAGGCGCTTAAAGCCGGTGATCGCCTCATCCTCACTCTGGTAAATCTCAGCGTACTGCGCCAGCCCAACCATACGAAAAATCTTCTGAAAGTGCTGAGAAAGGCCGCTCACCGCCAGCTTCTGGTGATTACGGTTCACTTCGGTCACAATCCCGATCAGAATAGCGATGCCCGCGCTATTAATGTAGTCGTTCTGGCGAAAATTCAGCAGCACAAACCGGGCACCCTTATTTGTCACCTCGCGGTACGCGCTATTGATCTTCTCTTCGGCAAACGTGGTGACATCACCACCAAGATCGATGATCGCCACACCCTCACGATCACGGGTGCCCACCGTAAGCTCATCTTCCAGCATCATCAGCTCCTCCAAACATATGTGGTTCTAGCGCCCAAGCCTCGTAACATGACGACGCTGAAATGCAAGGCGAAAGCAGTTTCCTGTTCCATTGCGAGACACAAAGCCCGACTCATCGCAGAGTTGGCTGATGAGCATGAGTCCCATCCCGCGTAATGAACCCAAGCCCGCCAGTTTCTCCATAATACTGAGCGGCTCGCTCTTGGGTGCAAAGGGACAAACCCCCTCGTCGCATACCTCGATCACCAGACGCTCATCCTCAACGCGGCACGAGATCTCGACGCGCAGATCCGGCTTGAGCGAATTGCCATGCTCGATAGCATTAATACACGCCTCACAGAGCGCCGTCTTCAGATCGTCAATCTGATCGAGTGACATACCAAGACGCCGTGCAAAGGCGGCAACCGCATCACGTGCGACCAACTCGTACCCGAGTTCATTTGGCAGTGTCAGTTCCAAGCTCGTTATGGGGTTCGTAGAATAAGTCATTGTTCGAGATGGATAACCATACGTACCTGATTGCCACCGCTCGGTGCAGTTGTGAACTCTACTTCATCCATCAACTCGCGGATCAGCCAGATTCCCCAACCGCCCTTATCAAACTTCTCAAGAACGTCCGTGATCTGAGGACTGCGGGTGGTACAACCCTGATCGAGAATCTTGCGTCCCTGGTCAGCAACGCTAATAATGAGCTCATCGTCACGAGCCGTTAGCAGCACAACAACCTTCACCGCTGCATCTTGTTGGTTGCCGTGTTCAATGGCGTTCGTCACTGCCTCGCTTACCGCCGTCTTCAACGACTCGACCCGGTCGTCATGGAAACCCATGCGCCGAGCGAGAGATGCGGCCGTATCCATCGCGACCCGCTCGTAGCCAAGCTTGCTCGGGAGACGGAGTTCGATGATCTTTTCAACAGGCTCGGGTGAAAGGTTGTCGCTCTTGCCCATAATGAGTAATTGACATGGGTCGCCGAGTACAGCGGCTCATCTGATGACGCTAGCCTGTTAAAGACGCTACGTGTTCGTTGTGCAGATCTATCCGACCAGAGACCGTGCATGCCATCGCATAGCGATGGACTATCATATCACAGCCCTCTACGACGATGCAATAGAACGGAAGTTTGATCATTCACTGCAGTCATGATCTGTCCGCAGAGCGCAACATTATTGCTAAGTGCGGCGTATCTGTATTGTGGAACAGCGAGGCGCATGCTAGAATACCCATCCATACGCCGGTCGTCGGTTCCAACCCCTGTACAGTGCTGTCAGATGCGACAAACTCGCGTTTAAGGAGGTATTGACCATGTCTATCCTGAGCCGGATCACCGATCTCGTCAGCGCCAATGTCAATTCCATGCTCGATAAGGCCGAGGATCCAGAGAAGATGGCGAACGAGTATCTGCGCCAGCTTACAAACGAACTTTACGAGGCACGAACGAGTGTCGCTGCGGCGATGGCCGATGAGACGAAGCTTGAGCAGCGCCGGATCTCAAGCCAGCGCGAGACCGACCAGTGGCAGTCAAAGGCCGAGGCCGCTCTGCGCGCCGGTGACGAGGGTCTGGCGAAAGCGGCACTCGCCCGCAAGGTGCAGGCCCAGAAACTGACTGAGCAGTATCAGCAGCAGGAGACGGCTCAGGAGCAGCAGGTGACCGCGCTTCAGGACGCTCTCGTCAACCTAGAGACGCGGATCGCGGAGGTGAAGGCGAAGAAAGAGCTGATCATCGCCAAGAAGAACCGTGCCGCCACTCAGGAGGCCATCCAGCGTGCGACGGCGAACATGGGTAAGGTGAGCGCGATTGATAAGCTCGATGATCTTGAGGAGAAGGTTGACGACCGTCTCGCCAAGGCCGAGGCGATGGCCAAGCTTGAGCAGGGCTCACTGGAGAACAAGTTCCGCAACCTGGAGAAGGATCAGGAAGTTGACTCGGAGTTGGCTGAACTGAAGCGGAAGATGGGCATGAGCTAAGCCAGGAGGGATGAGGGATGAGGGATGAGGAATGAGGGATGAGGGATGAACTCCTTCGTCCCTCATCCTTCATCCCTCATCCCTCATCCCTCATCCTTACATCCCTCATCCCTCATCCCTCATCCTTCAACATGCCGGTTCGTAGCAGGTGCGGCAGCGGGCCTCGTACAAATCGAGGCCGCCGACCACAATCGTGGGCGCATCAGCGGGGGCCGGATGCCCGTCAATCAGACGTTGCGAGCGCGTGGCGTAGGCTCCACAGCGTACACAGATGGCATAGAGTTTGTCTACCTGCTCGGCTAGGGCCATCAGGTACGACATGGCCGGGAAGGGTGCGGCTCGGTAGTTCTGATCAAGCCCGGCAACTAGCACGCGACTGCCGTTGTCGGCCAGAGTCTGGCAGGCGGCGACAATCACCTCGGGGCTGTCCTCCAGAAAGTGTACTTCATCAATGGCGATCACCTGAATATCCTCGCTCTCGGCGATCACCTCCCTGATCGAACTCACCGGCACCGCCTCTAGCCGTGCGCCGCTGTGGCTCGCGACATGGCTGCTGCTGTAGCGCGTGTCGAGCCGTGGCGTGAAGATGCGGAAGGACTGGCGGGCAATCTGCACCTGGCGCATACGCCGGATCAACTCTTCGGTCTTGCCACTGTACATACATCCGCAGATGACCTCGATCCGACCGCCAGCACATGGACGTGTCACGGTATTCACCTCCTAAGACAACGAGACTTCCTCGATTCACGGCTACAGAAAGGCATCGAAGCCCACAGAAATGTTTTCTCTGTGTCTTTCCGTGTTTTTCTGTGGCACAATCTCGTTATCATACCGCCGCACACGGGAGCTTTGCGCGCAGCATCCTAAAGAATGCGGGAGTATTGCAGGTTTTGTACCCCTGTACGATGAAGAGACGAGGATGAGGATGAGACGGATTACTGAGGATGAGCGCCTGCTGCGCAGCGACTCCGGCGAGCGCAACCGTGATTTTACCCACACCGATCCCTGGCGCGTGCTGCGGATCATGGGCGAGTTTGTCGAGGGCTTCGATACGCTGGCCGGTACGGGTCAGGCGGTGACGATCTTCGGATCCGCCCGCGTCCACGCGGACGACCCCATCTACACCGCCGCTGTCGAGACTGCGCGCCTGCTGTCTAAAGAGGGTTTTGCGATCATCACCGGAGGTGGGCCGGGTTTGATGGAGGCCGCTAATCGTGGTGCGCGCGAGGCGGGTGGCCCGTCAATTGGCTGCACAATTGAGTTGCCCTTTGAGACCGGGGCTAATGCGTATGTTGATCTTGAGATCCGCTTTCGCTACTTCTTCGTCCGCAAGATGATGTTCGTTAAGTACGCCTCGGCCTTTGTGATCTTCCCCGGTGGATTTGGCACCCTCGACGAACTCTTCGAGGCTCTCACCCTCATCCAGACCGGCAAAATCCATAACTTCCCTATCGTCCTCTTCGACTCGACCTACTGGGCTGGCCTACTCGGGTGGGTACGCGACACGATGATTCCCAGCGGCAAGGTGAGCGCAACCGACCTTGATCTGCTCACCCTCTGCGACGACCCGGCTGAAGTCTGCGCCCTGATCACGGCGTCTCACGCAGGGCGACAGATCGGTGCCGCTCGCCAGGAGACCGAACAGGCATCGGCAAGCAGTCTGCGCGATGCGACCGAAAAGCGGAGACCTTAGGACAGATTCCTGGAAATTCCCTTCGATCCTGGTGATGACCTCCGTTCGCGGAGATTCGGTGGCCGGTGGCCGGTGGCCGGCGGCCGGCCACCGGCCACCGAGTCCGCATAGGCTGGATGCATCCACAACCCGGTACGAACTTCCAGGAAGCTGTATTAGGCAGACGCACGTTTTCGCCAGTAGCGGGCCAGACCGTGCCAACTGCTAGCCAGGGCGCCGGTCTGCCGGATCAAGGCATCCTGCACTTCCTGAGAAAGACCGGCGGACTCCTGCGCGACTAATTGCCACAGGGCGGCGAGTTGCTCTTCCTCGGACGCTCCGCTTTCCATGCCTTTTCGCACATACTCGCCCCAGTGAGCGAGGCGCGTGCGGAAATCGCTCAGGTGCGACTCTACATCCGCGTAGGCTCCAAAGTGAGTCAGCATCAGCCAACTCGGCATCAGCTCGTCGAGCATCAGCAGGGTACCGTCCCACGCCTCTAGATCAATGTCGGGCGGCGGGGTGGCTGGGCGGGCGAAGGGCAATTCCGGCAGCCGCACGCCGCCGTTGTCGCCAATAAAAGCCCCGCCGCTCTGCTGATCAAGATAGATCACATGGTGCTTGGCGTGGCCGGGGGCATCAAAGACATGGATCGTGCGCCCGCCGAGATCTAGCATCTCGCCGCCCTCCAGAGTGACGACCGACTCGCTTGGTACCGGGACGGTCGTACCCCATAGAGTCTCCATCATCTCGCCATAGAGCTGGTTGGCGCTTTTGAGTAGGCGCGAGGGGTCAATAATATGCGGAGCGCCAATCGTATGCACGTAGATCTTCACGTGGGGATTGCGGGCCAGGATGCTGCCGGTAGCCCCGGCGTGGTCGAGGTGAATGTGGGTGAGCAGAATACTGCGGATGTCGCCTAGTCCCAGCCCCTGGGCGGCCAACCCAGCCTCTAGGGCGGGCAGAGTGCTGTCTGGGCCGGGATCTACCAGCGCCGGCTCGTCGCCGGTCAGCAGATAGGTAGCGATTATCTGTGGGATGCCCAGGTGCATGTCGTCAATTGTGATCACGCCATCAGGTGCGGGGGTTGTCATTCGTTACATCTCCTCCCCAGGTGGGCCAGGATATGGCCGCGCCGGTCTTGATCCTACCGATGAAGCACAGGGTACCACAAACGGCGATATGCCGATCAAAGATCACGGCATGGTTCGATTCTGAACCTTGCCCAATTCGGTGTATCATGAGCCACCCTACCACATCGGTACACCTGAAACCCCGTCATATGGAGGCAAAGATGCGTCAGTATACGGCAGAGAACTTGATCATCCACCCCGGTGGTCACACCGACCCGCAGATGGTCACGTCGGTGACGACTGAGCAGGCCGGGTGGGATTTTGTCGGCTTCCAGGTGCGCCGCATGCGCGCCGGTGATCATTGGTCAGGCGATACCGACAATTGTGAGGTGGCCCTAGTGATGCTCAGCGGTACACTTGATGTGACCAGCAACCGGGGCGAGTGGCGCGATGTTGGTGGGCGCAGCAGTGTTTTCGACGGCCCGCCCCACGCTCTTTACCTGCCGCCCGGCACCAGTTACACTCTCATCGCCCGCGATACCTGCGAGGTTGCCGTTGCCAGCGTCCCCGCCGATCAGGATCACCCGCCGCGCCTGATCACCCCCGCTGATGTGACTCTGGAGATTCGCGGCGGCGACAACGCCACCCGCCAGATCAACGGGATCATCCCACCGGGATTTCCCTGCCAGCGCCTGGTGATCGTCGAGGTCTACACCCCCAGTGGCAACTGGTCGAGCTACCCGCCGCATAAGCACGATCTCCACCGCACTGCCGATGATGGGACGATCATCGAGGCCGATCTAGAGGAGATCTACTTCTACAAGATTGATCGGCCCAGTGGATTCGCCTACCAGCGGATCTACACCGACACCACATCGCCGCTGCATCAGGCCGGCTACCCCATAGACGCCATGCTGATCGCCCACGATAACGATATCGTGCTGATTCCCGAGGGCTATCACCCGGTGGTTAGCGCCCCCGGCTACACCACCTACTACCTGAACATCCTCGCCGGTAGCGCCCAGTCCCTGGCCAATGTGGACGATCCCCAGCACGCCTGGGTGAAGGACTCGTATCACGGGCGAGACTCGCGGGTGCCGGTGTATCCCGTCGGGACGTAGGGGCGCATCGCGATGCGCCCGACGTAGGTTCCCACGAGGCTCCCGGCTGCTGCCAGTATCCCGTCGGGCCGTAGGGGCGCATCGCGATGCGCCCCTACGACAACCCTCGATATGATCACAGGAAAATTCCCAATGCCCACTTATAACGGCCCGCTGCACGAAATGACCCAGACCACGCCGACACGCTACTGGAACGATTCGTGTTCGGTGGAGGAGTTGACGTACGCGATTGCCCGTGGGGCCGACGGGGCTACCAGCAACCCGGCGATTGTGCTAAATGTACTCAAGAAAGAGATGCACCTCTGGCGCGAGCGTATTCTCCAGGTGATTGCCGTTAACCCGACCTGGGGCGAGATCCAGGTGAGCTGGCAGGTTTATATGGAACTAGCCCAAGGCGGCGCGGCGCTGCTGCGGCCTACCTTTGATGCCAGCAACCATCGCCGGGGATTCCTCTCTATCCAGACCGACCCGGCCCTCTACCGCGACCGCGACGGGTTGCTGGCCCAAACTCTCGCTTTCGCCGCCCTCGCCCCCAACATGCAGGTGAAAATACCCGCCACCGCCGCCGGTATCGCCATGATCGCCGATGCCACCTATCACGGCGTGAGCTTGAATGTCACGGTGAGCTTTAGCGTGCCGCAGGCGCTGGCCGCTGCCGAGGCCATTGAGATTGGTTTGCGGCGGCGTGTGGCGGAGGGACGAGGGAACGCGACGCTGGCTCCGGTGGTGACGATGATGGTGGGACGCAACGACGACTGGATGAAACTGCTGGTCGCCCGCGATGGCTTGGACGTGAACCCGGAATACCTGGAGTGGTGCGGCGTGGCCTGTTTCAAGCGCGCCTACGGCATCTTCCAGGAGCGCGGCTACCAGGCCAAACTGCTCGCCGCCGCCTACCGCAACTTCTTGCACTGGACCGAGTTTGTGGGCGGGGATGTGGTGCTGACCATGCCCTGGGAGTGGCAGGTGAAGTTCAACCAGTCGGATGTGCGACCATCCCCGCGCATGCACCTGCCGGTGGATCCGGCGATCATCGTGGCGCTATCGCAGATCCCTGACTTTCGCCGAGCCTACGCCCCTGATGGCATTGCCGTCGCCGGGTTCGACAGCTTCGGCCCAACGGTGCGAACCCTGCGCACCTTCAGCGAATCTTGGCACAGCTTTGTGGGCGTGATCCGCGATATGATGCTGCCAAACCCGGACGGGATGTGATTGCAGATTGCAGATTGCAGATTGCGGATTGCAGATTACAACCCTGATGTGTTCAATCTGCAATCCACAACAATTCTCTTGGAGCCGTGAAGAGGAGTCAAGGCTTTAGCCGGCTGAAGCCTTGACTCCTCTTTCACAACCAGGATGGGACTGCTATACAATCTGCAATCTACAATCTACAATCTGCAATTTCCGCGTCCCCCAATCTGCAATCTGCAATCTGCAATCTGCAATTTTACAGAGATCACCATGAGTACTGAAACCATCCGCCTAACCATGGCCCAGGCACTCATCCGCTTCCTCACCCAGCAGCACGTTGCCCGCGATGGTGAGGAGACACCGTTTTTCGCCGGGTGCTTCGGTATTTTCGGCCACGGTAACGTCGCCGGGATTGGCCAGGCACTCCAGCAGACGCCCGCGTTGCGCTATTATCAGTCGCGGAATGAGCAGGCGATGGTTCACGCAGCCACCGCCTACGCCATGGTGAAGAATCGACTCCAGACCTTCGCCTGCACCAGTTCGATTGGCCCCGGTGCG
>CAIXLU010000691.1 GCA_903920315.1 uncultured Oscillochloris sp. | reverse complement strand
TGCACCCCCGCATGATATGCATGCACGTCCGCATGATATGCATGCACCCCCGCATGATATGCATGCACCCCCGCATGATATGCCTGCACCCCCGCAGAAGTAACGCGATGACTCAGATCTAAAACCCATGTCACCCTGAGCGAAGCGAAGGGTCTACCAGGAAACCGGGACAGATGCTGAGCGCAGCGAAGCATGACATGACAGGGCGAGTTTTGCGGTATTGCAAAGAAACGCAATACCGCAAAAGTAACGCTGTCACGCTGAGCGCAGCGAAGCGTCCCGACCACGATATGGGCTTGCCGGGACGCTTCGCTTCGCTCAGCGTGACATGTCTCACAGCGTTCCTTTTGCGGTAGTGCAAAGAAACGTACTCAGGTAGCGCTTATGGCCAGGATTGAGAGAAAGGCGTCAACGATTCGTGGCTCAAAATGCGTACCGCTCTGGGATTGCAGGTATGCACACACCTGTTCTTTTGTCCAGGCTTTGCGGTAGGGACGATCCGAACGCAAGGCATCCCACACATCCACGATGGCAAAGATGCGCGCCGCGAGCGGGATCTCCTCGCCTTTCAGCCCGCGTGGGTAGCCTGTGCCATCCCATTTTTCATGGTGGCAGTAAGGGATATCCAATGCAGGTTGCAAATAGGCGATTGGGGAAAGCAACATGTAGGCATACCCGGGATGTCGGCGCATGATCTCCCACTCACCTTCGTTGAGGGGGCCTGGCTTGAGCAGCACCGAGTCGGGAACACCCATCTTGCCTATATCGTGCAGGAGCGCGCCGCGCCGGATGTGTTCGAGTTCGCCTGCGCCGATACCCATCGCCCGCGCGAGATCGATGCTCAGTTGCACCACACGGCGCGCATGCCCTTCCGTCTCCTGATCGCGCAACTCCAGCGCATGGGCCCAGCCTTCCAGCGTCGCATCATACGCATGGGCGAGTTCTACCGCATCGTGTTCGGTCTGCTCGTGCAACGTGGCGCGATGCATCGCATTCGCGGCAATGTCCGAGATGGCGCTGAGTACGCGGACATCTTGTTCGCTGAAGACCGTGCGACCGGCAACCGCTAACACGCCAATGACCGCTTCGTGGGTGACCAGTGGAATGCCGACAAACGCGCACACATCCGGTATCACGTTGTGAGATGAGAACGCAGGGTCGTTGGGCACATCGTTGCTGAGATAGGGGGTGCCTTGGACAAGCACCTGACGGAGGATGCTGCTCGTACGGGGCAGGTGTTTCCCCTGATCATTCGCCCAGACTCCCTGAACGTACTCGGGCAATGCGTCATTGGCGTAGTCATCATTCGCGAGCAACGCCACGCTTGCCGCATTGACGAGGTTGGTGACGTGATCCGCAATGATCGGAAGCATTTCGGCGCGGGTGCGCGCCAAGCGCAATGCCGCGCTCATCGTCACCACGGCTTCCAGTTCATGATCACGCTCGTGCAGCGACACCTCCGCCCGCTTGCGCTCAGTGATGTCAATCAGGGCGATCACATTGCCAAGCTGCTCGCTCTGTCCGCCCAGCAACGGGCCGACGCTGATCAGCAGGCTCACCATCTGCCCATTGCGTTGTAGGGTTACCTCCGCCCTGCTTCGATTTTCTCCGGTTGTCACGGACTCCACCAGCGAAAACGCCACACCCTCCCCTTGATACAGTGGGAAGGCGTAGGCAAATGGCAACCCGAGCGGGTTCTGGCCGCACAGCACGTGCGCTGCTTCGCTGGCGCGGAGGATCTGGCCCTGTGCATCGCACACCACAATGGCTTCGGCAGCTTGATCCAGGATCGAGCGGGCGAGCTTTTCAGCGGCGACGAGAGTTTCATTGCGTTTCTGCTCGGTCAGGTCCGTTGCCACCAGGCAGAAGAGTCCCGGCATCTCTTCCTTCTGCAAAAAGGTCGTGGAGAAATACCCCGGCACGGATGCCCCGTCGCTCGCATGGATGGTGATCTCTCCCCGGTAGTGGGTTGGTGTCGCGTCCCGCCGCAGGAGCGCCTGGAACATCTTGTAGTCGGCGGGTGCAATCCACGTGCGAATGGCGGAACCGATGACCTTTTCGAGTGGCGTCTTGAGCATCTCGGCAAAGCGTCGGTTGGCGTACAGAATCACGCCGTCCATCGTCAAGGTCAGCGCGCCCTCGTTCATATCTTCGATCAGCATGCGGTACGGATGATCGGCACCCTTGAGCGTAAAGACCTGGTCGCCACTAATGCCCGAGACGACCAATGCGTCTACTTCGCCCGTGCGGATAGCGTGCATGGTCTCTTCGGCCTCCGCCAGTCGTGTACGGAGTTCAGCGTTCTCGCGCACGAGGCGGACGTGGGATATTCGTCGCTGGGGCATCGTAACCTCTTGGATCGGGGCGTTCACGGTGCCCCTGTCAGTCTTTCTTTTGCAGATCCAGCCCGACGAGCACACGTTCGATGTCCGACATGTTGCCGATGATGCGGCGCAAGGGCAGCGGCAATTTCTTGATCAGGGTGGGCGCGGCGATGATCTGCTCGCCCTTGGCCAGTTGGGGATTCTGGTAGAGGTCTACGACCTCCAACTCATAGTGTCCGTGCAGGTGTTCCTCACAGATCTTTTTGATGCTGGCAATCGCCTGCGCGGATTGTGGGGTCATGCCGGTCACATAGAGTCGTAGAACATAGAGGGTTGGCTGCGAACGTGAGATCGCGTGTTCAAATGCCTGAGTTGAATCAAGAGCTTTCTTTCTCGGCATGATCGCCTCCTATGTTCGCGGCAGCAGATCGAGTCCAATCAGCACGCGCTCAGTATTCGAAAGATCGCCAATGATCTTGCGCACCGGCACCGGTAATTTTCGCACCAGTGTCGGGATGGCCAGGATCTGGTCGCCGCGCGCCAGTTGCGGGTTTTCCAGCAGATCAATCACCTCGATCTGGTAGCGCCCTGCCAGGTGTTCCTCGCAGATCTTCTTAAGGTTGATAAACGCCGTGATTGATTTGGGGGTTTGTCCGGCAACGTACAGGCGCAGCGTCCATGCATCTGCTTCTGTCTGATCGCGCTGGGCTTTCTGCGGCGCAGATCTGGTTCGTTTTGGGTTCATGCCATGCCTGCCTTGTGCTGGTTCGTTTCGGCGTCCGCCTTTCGGCTCTGCGCCATCTCCTCACGCTCCTGCATCAGGAGCGATTCCCGCACCCGCTCTTGCTCAATGTTTTGCAGCAGATCGGCTTCCTGTTCGGCAAACTCGGCGCGCATTGCGGCAATCTGCGCTTCCAACTGCGCCTGCTTACGTTGCAGTTCGAGCCGCTTGCGATCCGCCTCCTGCTGGCGCATCACCTGCGCGGCTTGCTCTTGGGCCTCTTGGGCGAGGCGCGCCGAGCCCGTCAGCACGCCGCTCGGGCCAACGTAGACATCGCGCAATTCCACGCCGTGATTGGTGAGCAGGAACTCACGGATCTGATTGGAGTGCGCCATCCCGCGTGACTTCAGGACGTACAGGCCGCGATTGCGCTCGCCGCCAAGTTCGATGTCGCGCAAGAGGATCCAGGTGTCAATCAGTGACGAGATGGCAACATCGGTTTGCTCAAACGCGTCGCCGCCCGCAGTCAAACTGGTGAACAAGCCGGTGATCTGCTGCATTTTCAGGAAATCTACCAGCCGCATCAACATGGCTTTGACATCGGTCTCATTGTCTGCGACGACAAAGCTGTTCAACGGATCGACAATCACCACGTGGGGTTTGAAGACTGTGATCGCTTTATGCATCATCGTCAAATGCATCTCCAGGCCAGTAAACGCGGGGCGAGTCGCCTGGATGTAGAGCAGATCGCTCTGCATCCACGGGTGCAGGTCAATGCCGATGGAGCACATGTTGCGCATGATCTGGTTGGCAGATTCCTCAAAGGCAAAGTAGAGTACGCGCTCGCCACGGCGGCAGGCAGCATCAACAAAGTGCGCGGCGAAACTGCTCTTGCCGGTGCCCGCCGTGCCCGAGATGAGGATGCTACTGCCGCGATAGTAGCCCACGCCGCCCATCATCGCATCGAGACGCGGAATGCCGCTGGAAATCCGTTCGCTTGAGGTCGTATGCTCTAAACCCAGCGAGCTGACCGGCAGAATTGAAATGCCGCTTTCGTCAATCAGAAAGGGGTATTCATTCGTGCCGTGCATCGAGCCGCGATATTTGACAATCCGCAACCGCCGCGTTGATGCCTGCGCGGTGACACGGTGGTCAAGCACGATCACACAGTCGGAGACGTACTCTTCCAGTCCCTGGCGGGTCAGCGTCTCGTCACCGCGCTCGCCGGTGATGATGGCGGTCACACCTTTCTCTTTCAGCCAGCGGAAGAGACGGCGGAGTTCTGAGCGTAGGATCAACGGGTTGGGCAAGCCGGAGAAGATTGACTCAATCGTATCCAGCACGACGCGCTTGGCGTGGGTGGAGTCGATGGCATGCCCGAGGCGGATGAACAAGCCTTCCAGGTCGTACTCACCGGTCTCCTCGATCTCGCTGCGCTCGATGTACACAAAGTCTAGCGCGATCTTCTTATGCTTGGCCAGGTCGTTTAAGTCGAAGCCGAGCGAAGCGACGTTCTGGGTCAGCTCCTCGACGGTCTCTTCAAAGGCCATAAAGACACCCGGCTCATTGAACTGGATCGCGCCGCGCACCAGGAACTCCATCGCCAGCAGGGTCTTGCCACAGCCCGCACTGCCGCAGATCAAGGTCGGCCTGCCTTTGGGCAATCCACCGCCGGTGATTTCATCGAGACCTAAGATGCCGGTTGGCGACTTGGGTAGTTGCGTTCGTTGTGTTGCCATAAGACATTCTCCGTAGTGGCCCTGGCCCTGTTGCTTTATGGCTTCTACCTACCAGGTGATCACTATCGCTATCAAAAAAGAGTCGCTCGCGAGGGATTCTACCGAAGCAGGCATCGGTGTCATTCGCACGTTGCTGATGGTTCCACTAACGGGTGATTAGCAAAGCATGCCAGGGGCAATCCTAACAATACACCGCGCTGAGGGGATGTGTCAACAAGATCGAAGGCGAGGCCCAGGGCTGGTGCATGGTCTCGCACAACGCGCTCGTGTCCGAAATGCATACGATGGGAGGTCGTCCTTCTCATCACATATTCATTTTATGTGATAGAATCTTCAATCTTTCCTATGGTACGCTACGCCCTATAGTGATGGAACCTGTATCAGATGCGAGGGAGTGAGAATGAATCGTAGAAATCTTCAGATGGTCGCTGTCGTTGTCGTTGTCGTGATCATCGGGGCTGGGGCATGGCTGTATAAGGCGGTTCAAGGCGATACCTTGCCTGCCAGCGGCACGATGACGGCAGTGCCTCTGACTGTCGCCGCGCCGAGCGCTGTCGTTCCTGCTGCCTCTAGTGTTGCCCCGAGTGCCTCGGTTGCCGCTCCAGCCCCCACAACCCAGGCGACGACCGGTGTCGCCGCCCCGGCTGCCGGACTTACCCGCTTCCAGATTGTTCAGACCGAGTCACAGGCCAGTTTTACCCTTGATGAGCAACTGAACGGCCAGCCCAAGACGGTGATCGGCACAACCAATCAGGTTGCGGGTGAGATTGCCGTTGATCCGTCTGATGTGAGCAGCGCCACGATTGGCGTGATCACCGTGAATGCACGCACACTCGCCACCGATAGCGACCGACGTGACCGGGCGATCAAGAACGTTATTCTCAGTACCGACAGCTACGAACTGATCTCGTTTACGCCGACGACAATCACCGGCCTGAGCGGGAGTGGTGCGCTCGGCACGCCCTATACCTTTCAGATCGCGGGCAATCTCACCATCCGTGACACGACGATGCCCGTTGTTTTTCGTGCAACGGTGACGGCTGAGAGTGCGACCCGCCTGAGCGGAACGGCGACGACCATGGTCAATCGCGGCGATTTTGGTTTGACTATTCCGAATGTGCCGATGGTTGCCAACGTAAGTGAGCAGGTCACACTTGACATTGTGTTTGTGGCGACCGCCGCGTCCTAATCACGTCACCCGCACTGCACCGCAAGACCGTTATGCGGTAGGGACTCATCAGGGCCATGACGAAGCGCTCCGCCGCCGGGGCGCTTCGTCATGGGCGGGCTACGACGTGGCCAGCCTGCCCATGGCGCAGTTCTGTCGCGGCCAGATGCTCGCCCCCTGAAGCCCTTGGCGCAGTAGTCCCCAGGACGTAACGGTCTCCGCCCCCCACGACGGCGGCATGGCGAGCCATGCTATACTTCCCGGTAGAGTAAATTCTACCGTATCGCCGTGGGGATAAAGTCAATACTTTACGAATAAGCCGTCAGATGCCGTCCGCGAATAGGTCACGAATACGCGAATAAGGCTCTGCACCAGGCTATTCGTATATTCGCGTCCTATTCGTGGACGGCGCGGCAGATTCCTTATTCGAAAAGTATTGGGGCTAAAGCCACTATTTTCCGAATAAGCCTATTTCGTGCCGGTCTTGCCCCCTCACCCCCCAGCCCCCTCTCCCAGAGGGAGAGGGGGAGTATTCCGCACCAGGACGCGATATACTCCCCTCTCCCTAGGGAGAGGGGCAGGGGGTGAGGGGGCAAGGTTGGCGTTTCGACCTCCAGCCGACAAAGGGTGTTCATGTTATCTAGCCAGTTGCCTTTCGCCGCTGCGCAACTCCACTATAACCAGCAGCTTTTCTCCGATTATTACCTCGATCATATTCTGCCCCGGCGCGCCGATTGGCGTCTGCTGGTGGAGGAGTCTGCGCAGGTGTTGGCGCAGGTGCGGGCGATCTATGCCGGTTTTACGCCCAGTAGCATTGAGGCGCAGACGGAGGAGGATCTGATTAAGCCAGTGCTCTTGGCCCTCGGCCATAGTTTTGAGGTGCAGGCTGCGCTCAAAACTCCCGATGGCACGAAGAGGCCGGATTATGTCTTTTACCGCGATCTCGCCGCCCGCGATGCGAATAAGAAGGCGACCCTTGATGATGCGCTGTCTGCTCAGGGTGCCCTGGCTATCGGTGATGCGAAGTTCTGGGA
Source organism: uncultured Oscillochloris sp. (assembly GCA_903920315.1). Lineage (GTDB taxonomy): Bacteria > Chloroflexota > Chloroflexia > Chloroflexales > Chloroflexaceae > Oscillochloris. Next base: position 1,257 of record CAIXLU010000691.1, on the reverse strand, counting down.
TCGGCCCCTCGATACGATGCTCGTCTCCAAAACGGGCGATCCCTTCTCGAACAAGAACCCGAGCTACCAGATCGCCTTCTATATTCAGCACTCCGGTCTGGCCTGGGGTATCCTGACCAATGGCCGTCGCTGGCGGCTTTACCACAAGGATACGGCCCATAAGCTCGACCGCTTCTATGAGGTGGATCTGCCTGAACTGCTGGATCGCAACGACCCGGCGGCATTTCTGTTCTTCTACGGGTTCTTTCGCCGTGCCGCCTTCGACCCGCATCCGCTCGGCCTCGATACGCTGCTCGAATCCAGTATGGATTTTGCGCGTGGTATCAGCGAGAACCTTAAACGACAGGTTTATACCGCGCTGCGCCATCTGGTCCAGGGTTTTCTTGACTATACGCCGAATGGGTTGGGGACAAGCGATGTCGCGCCTCTCTCGACGATTTATGATCACTGTCTGATTGTGCTTTACCGGCTGCTTTTTGCGCTCTACGCCGAGGCCCGCGATCTGTTGCCGATGCGCGAGAGCGAGAGCTATCGCCGGTTCTACAGCCTTGATTTTGTGAAACGCGAGGTGGCTCATAATCTTGATAGCGGCCTGCTGCTACTGGCCGATAGTGCGATGTTCTGGACTCGTCTGCGCACACTCTTCGGGATTATTAATGCGGGCAGCCCACCCCTAAAAGTGAGTACGTTCAACGGCGGACTTTTCGACCCGAACCGCTATCCCTTCCTGGAAACCCAGAGCATCGGCGACGCCCATCTGCTCCAGGCGCTCGATCTGCTTACCCGCGTGAACCGCCAGTTTGTGGATTACCGCGACTTGGCCGAGCGTCACCTGGGTACGATTTACGAGGGGCTGCTGGAGTATCATCTCGAAGCCCTGCCCCAAGAGGAGAGAACGGAGGGTTTCTCCATTGATCTCTTCAACAGCGAGGGTGAGCGCCACCGCACCGGCTCCTATTACACGCCCGATTTTGTGGTGCAGTACATTATTACGGAAACCTTGCGGCCCATCCTGGATGCGGCGGTGGCCGGGAAGACTAGTGATGCGGAAAAAGCGGCGGCGGTGCTGGCAATCAACGTCCTCGACCCGAGCATGGGTTCGGGCCATTTCCCGGTGGCGGCAACCGAGTATATGGCTCGCTATCTGGTTGAACTGAATGTCGCTCCGCCCCCGGACGATCCGACTCCCCTCTCCCGCGCTGAGTCGCCGGGGGCTGAAGCCCCCGGCTACGGTTACGACGCCCGCCTTCGCGGGCT